>NZ_JBFUFQ010000228.1:0-9269 GCF_056403355.1 Rhizobacter sp. P2_H3
CGGCGCCGCGCTGCAGCCGCATCGCGGCGGCGAGCGCGATCATCGCGCCGTTGTCGGTGCACAGCGCCAGCTCGGGGTAATGCACCCTGACCYGGCGCTTCGCGCATTCGGCATCCAGTTGCGCGCGCAGGCGGCTGTTCGCACCGACGCCGCCGGCGACGACAAGTCGCTTCAGCCCGGTCTGCTTCAGCGCCGCGAGCGACTTCTTCAGCAGCACCTCGACGATCGCGGCCTGCGTCGACGCGGCCATGTCGGCGCGCTGCGAGTCGGTCGGCGCATCGCCGAGCTTGCGCAGCTGCGTCATCACCGCGGTCTTCAGCCCGGCGAACGAGAAATCGAGGTCGCCGCTGTGCAGCAGCGGCCGCGGCAGCGCATAGGCATCGGGCCGCCCCGCTTCGGCCAGGCGCGACAGCGCCGGCCCGCCCGGGTAGCCGAGCCCGAGCAGCTTGGCCGACTTGTCGAAGGCCTCGCCGGCCGCATCGTCGATGCTCTCGCCGAGCAGCTCGTAGCGGCCGACGTCGTCGACTCGCATCAGCTGCGTGTGCCCGCCCGACACCAGCAGCGCGACGAACGGAAACTCCGGCGGATCGCTCGCAAGGAACGGCGACAGCAGGTGCCCCTCGAGGTGGTGCACGCCGAGCACCGGCTTGCCGAGCGCCGCCGCCAGCGCGCAGGCCACCCCTGCGCCGACCAGCAGCGCCCCGGCCAGCCCCGGCCCGCGCGTGAACGCGACCACGTCGACCTCGGCGAGCGAGGCGCCGGCCTCGTGCAGCACCTGTTCGGTGAGCGGCAGCACGCGCCGGATGTGATCGCGCGAGGCCAGTTCAGGCACCACGCCGCCGTAGGCCTGGTGCATCGCGATCTGGCTGTGCAGGGCATGGGCCAGCAGGGCCGGAACCCCGGTCGGACCGGCCTCCACCAGGGCCACGCCCGTTTCGTCGCACGATGATTCCACGCCCAGTACCTTCATCCAGCGAGTGTAGCCAGCGCACCCACGCCGCCCGCCGGCGCCAAATTTGTCACGGCGCATCCAAGGGTTTACCCTCGATTACTATCCGACCCCCTTCCCGGTTCGAGCGCGGGCGACTAACCTGCGTGACCGAGCAGTGCCCCGAAGCAATTGCCAACTACAACAACGTCGTTAGGGAAACCCCATGAAGGAATACCGCCTCTTGGCCTGGACGGAGCTGCCTGCGCCGTTCGATCGCACCGCGCACCGGCGCATGCTCAGCGACATGTCGCAGCGGCACATGACGCTGGAGCAGTTGGCGTCCATCGCCGGACTGAAGCGCCCCGAGGTGCAGCTCTTCCTTGACGCGCTGGAGGCGCAGGGCCTGCTCGAAGAACGGGAGTTCGACGAGCCGCCAGCCGATTCGATGTTCGACTCGCTGCGGCCGCTGGGCGGCTGGATCCGCCGCGCGCTGCACACGAGTTCGCAGGAGCGCTGATTCCCCGGCGATCGGCCGCGCCGCACCGCGTGGCGCGGATGTTGCTGCGCTCTGGCCCATGAAGCCGCCGCGCGCGCCGACCGCCCCGGTCCTGCGCATCGTCATCGTCGCTCCCGACTCGCTGGCCTCCGACGGCAGCGAAGGCGCGCCCGACCCGATCGAGGCCGAGCGCTCGCGGGCGCTGCGCATCGGCTTGCTGGAGAACGGCTACAACATCGTCGCGGTGCTGCCGGCCGATGTCTTCCTGCCGGAGCGGCTGGCGCAGATCCAGCCCGACATGATCATCATCGACGCCGAGAGCCAGGCGCGCGACACGCTGGAGCATGTCGTGATGGCGACGCGCGATGCGCGCCGCCCGATCGTGCTGTTCACCGACGACGACGACACCAGCCACGTGCCCGATGCGATCGCCGCCGGCGTCACCGCCTACGTCGTGGCCGGGCTGGCGCCGGAGCGAGTGAAGCCGGTGCTCGACGTCGCGATGGCGCGCTTCCGGCACGAGGAAGGCCTGCGCCGCGAACTGGCAGACGCGCGCACCGAACTCTCGGACCGCAAGGTGATCGACCGCGCGAAGGGCCTGCTGATGTCGCGCCAGGGGCTCAGCGAGGAAGCCGCCTATGCGCGGTTGCGCAAGGCCGCGATGGACAAGGGGCTGCGGCTCGCCGACGTGGCGCGGCGCATCCTCGACGTGTCGGACCTGCTCGGCTGAACGCACTGCCGCAGTGCGGCCTGCGGCGCACTTGGTGCGTTGCAACATCGCCGATGCGAACCGCCCCTGGGAAGACAGCCGTGGCACGCCACTTGCATAGTGACGTGCGGAAGGTCAACGGCGATCTTCCACAGACATCCGCACGCACCAAGGTTGGCGCGACGCGGGTCGGACGATGGCGTCCCCACCGTGCAGGCTGAGCCCGCACCGTGCGGACGCCTTTTTGTTTTTGCTTTCCGAGAACCTGAGCCACGCCATGACTAGCCCACTCACGCGAAAGAACCTGATGAGCCGCCGAACCCTGATCAAAGCCGCTGCCGCGGGCAGTGCTGCCGGCCTGGTGCCGGGGCTGCAGAGCGCCGTGCATGCGCAAGGCTCCGACAAGCCCGAGAAGGAGGAAGTGCGCATCGGCTTCATCCCGCTGACCGACTGCGCGTCGATCGTGATGGCCTCGGTGCTCGGCTTCGACAGGAAGTACGGCGTCAAGATCGTTGCGACCAAGGAGGCCTCGTGGGCCGGCGTGCGCGACAAGCTGGTCAACGGCGAGCTCGACATGGCGCACGTGCTGTACGGCCTGGTCTACGGCGTGCACCTGGGCATCGGCGGGCCGAAGAAGGACATGGCCGTGCTGATGACGCTGAACAACAACGGCCAGGCGATCACGCTGTCGAAGAAGCTGGCCGACAAGGGTGCGGTCGACGGCGCATCGCTCGCCAAGGTGATGGCCGCCGACAAGCGCGAGTACACCTTCGCGCAGACCTTCCCGACCGGCACCCACGCGATGTGGCTGTACTACTGGCTCGCGAGCGTCGGCATCAACCCGATGAAGGATGCCAAGGTCATCACCGTGCCGCCGCCGCAGATGGTGGCCAACATGCGCGTGGGCAACATGGACGGCTACTGCGTCGGCGAGCCCTGGGGCCACCGCGCGATCATGGACGGCATCGGCATCACCGCGGTGACCACGCAGGACATCTGGAAGGACCACCCCGAGAAGGTGCTCGGCACCACCGGCGATTTCGTCAAGAAGTACCCCAACACCGCGCGTGCCGTGATGATGGCGGTGATCGAGGCGAGCCGCTGGATCGACGCGAGCCTGCAGAACAAGCTGAAGATGGCCGAGACGGTGGCCGACAAGTCGTACGTCAACACCGGCGTCGACGCGATCAACCAGCGCATCCTGGGCCGCTACCAGAACGGCCTGGGCAAGACCTGGGACGACCCGAACCACATGAAGTTCTTCAACGACGGCGCGGTGAACTACCCGTACCTGAGCGACGGCATGTGGTTCCTGACGCAGCACAAGCGCTGGGGGCTGCTGAAGGAGCACCCGGACTACCTCGGCGTCGCGAAGCAGATCAACCAGATCGAGCTTTACAAGCAGGCCGCGAGCGCGATGAAGGTGAACGTGCCGAAGGAGCCGCTGCGCAGCGCGAAGCTGATCGACGGCGTCGTCTGGGACGGCAAGGAACCGGCGAAGTACGCCGACAGCTTCAAGCTCAAGGCCTGAGCGGGCCACACAGGAGAACGCCATGGTGAGTGCCGTGTTCCATTCCCCGCGCGATGCCGGCGACGAGGCTCCTGCGGCCCCGCCGGTGGTCGTGAGGCCGCCGCCGCTTCCGTCCACACCCGTGCCCGCCACGCCGCCGCCGCGGCGCGCCGTCGACTGGAACGCGCTGCTGCTGAAGGTGCTGCCGCCGGTCATCGGCGTCGCGCTGCTGGTCGCCATCTGGGCGCTGCTGACGATGAAGGGAGGCAGCTTCCCGACGCCGGCCGCCACCTTCACCGAAGCGGTCAAGTTGTTTGCAGATCCGTTCTACAGCAAGGGCCCGAACGACCAGGGCATCGGCTGGAACATCCTGTTCTCGCTGCAACGCGTGGCGATCGGCTTCGGGCTGGCGGCGCTGGTCGGCATCCCGGTGGGCTTCCTGATCGGGCGCTTCAGCTTCCTGAACCACATGGCCTCGCCGCTGATCAGCCTGCTGCGGCCGGTGTCGCCGCTCGCGTGGCTGCCGATCGGGCTGCTGGTGTTCAAGGCGGCGAACCCGGCGGCGATCTGGACGATCTTCATCTGCTCGATCTGGCCGATGGTCATCAACACCGCGGTCGGCGTGCAGCGCGTGCCGGCCGACTACCTGAACGTGGCGCGCGTGCTGAACCTGTCGGAGTGGAAGGTGATGACGCGCATCCTGTTCCCTGCGGTGCTGCCGTACATGCTGACCGGCGTGCGGCTGAGCGTGGGCACGGCCTGGCTGGTGATCGTCGCGGCCGAGATGCTGACCGGCGGCGTCGGCATCGGCTTCTGGGTCTGGGACGAGTGGAACAACCTGAACGTCACGCACATCCTGATCGCGATCTTCGTGATCGGCATCGTCGGGCTGCTGCTCGAATGGGCGCTGATCGCGGTGGYCAAACGCTTCACCTACGAGGAGGTCTGAGCATGACCGGATTCATCGAAGTGCACCAGGCCGAGATGGTGTTCCACACGAAGAAGGGCCGCTTCCACGCGCTGCGCGAGATCGACCTGTCGGTCGCGAAGGGCGAGTTCGTCACGCTGATCGGGCATTCGGGCTGCGGCAAGTCGACGCTGCTGAACCTGATCGCAGGGCTCACGCTGCCCACTGGGGGCTCGCTGATCTGCGACGGGCGAGAGATCGCTGCGCCGGGGCCCGAGCGCGCGGTGGTGTTCCAGAACCACTCGCTGCTGCCGTGGCTCACCTGCCACGAGAACGTGCATCTGGCGGTCGAGCGGGTGTACGGCGCGAGCGAGTCGAAGGCGCAACTGAAGGAGCGAACCCTGGCGGCGCTGGGGCTCGTCAACATGGGGCATGCCGCGGCCAAGCGCCCGCACGAGATCTCCGGCGGCATGAAGCAGCGCGTGGGCATTGCGCGGGCGCTGGCGATGGAGCCCAAGGTGCTGTTGATGGACGAGCCGTTCGGCGCGCTCGATGCGCTCACCCGTGCCCACCTGCAGGACGAACTGCTGAAAATCGTCGCTCGCACGCACAGCACGGTGGTGATGGTGACGCACGATGTCGACGAGGCGGTGCTGTTGTCGGACCGCATCGTGATGATGACCAACGGGCCGGCGGCGACGATCGGCGAGATCCTGTCGATCGAGCTGCCGCGGCCGCGCAACCGTGTCGAGCTCGCCGAGGACCCCAAGTACGTGCACTACCGCAAGGAGGTGCTGGACTTCCTCTACACGCGGCATGGCCACGTCGAGCAGGCCGCCTGAGCCAGCAGTGGCATCCGGACCCTGGTTTTCATCCAAGGATGAGACGGCGTTTGCTGTCCAGCCTGCGCTGAAGCTCAGCGTGCACTTCGGTTTAGTGAATTCGCGAGGAACGGAAAAGCCCTGCGCCACACAGACACACCAAAGCTGGCACAACTCCTGCTAGAACCCAGTCGGCAAGAGCGATGCGCTTGTCGTCTATCTCCTCAGTAGGGCCCAGCCCTTTCCGGACCGCCTGATCCGCGTGGATCAGGCGGTTTTTTTATCTGTGGACGTACCCACGGGAATCAGTGGTTTTCCTTGGCGTGGTTGATCGTGTACTTCGGGATCTCGATCGTCACGTCGGTCTGCGACAGGATCGCCTGGCACGACAGCCGCGATTGCGGCTCCAGCCCCCAGGCCCGGTCCAGCAGGTCTTCCTCGGATTCATCCATCTCGCCGAGCGACGAGAAGCCCTCGCGCACCACCACGTGGCAGGTCGTGCACGCGCAGCTCAGTTCGCAGGCGTGCTCGATCTCGATGCCGTTCTCCAGCAGGGCCTCGCAGACCGAGGTGCCCGGCGTGGCGGTGATCTGCGTGCCGGTGGGGCAGTACTCGGGATGGGGCAGGATCTTGATGACAGGCATGGGGCTCAGACTTCCTCGACGCGTCGGCCGGCCAGCGCCTGCCGGATGCCGCGGTTCATGCGCTCGGCCGCAAAGGCTTCGGTGCCCTTGGCCAGCGCCTCGACGGCGGCGTCGATCTGGTGGTGATCTTCGGAATCGCGGCTGGCTTCGAGCGCCGCGAGCAAGTGGGTGATCGCGGCCTGCTCGTCGGCGCCCAGCAGGTCACCGTCGGCCTCGAGCGCGGAACGCGTCGCGAGCAGCATGCGCTCGGCCTCGACGCGCGATTCGCGCAGGCTGCGCACGCGCATGTCGGCCTCGGCCGTGCTGAAGCTCTCGGTCAGCATGCGCGCGACCTCGTCGTCGGACAGGCCGTAGCTCGGCTTCACGGTGATCGCGGCCTCGACGCCCGACACCTCCTCGCGCGCGCTGACGCTCAGCAGCCCATCGGCATCGACCTGGAAGCTCACGCGGATGCGCGCCGCGCCCGCCACCATCGGCGGCATGCCGCGCAGCTCGAAGCGCGCGAGCGAGCGGCAATCGCTGACGAGTTCGCGCTCGCCCTGCACCACGTGCAGCGCCATCGCGGTCTGCCCGTCCTTGAAGGTCGTGAACTCCTGCGCACGCGCGGTCGGGATCGTGCTGTTGCGCGGGATGATGCGCTCGACCAGCCCGCCCATCGTCTCGAGACCGAGCGACAGCGGGATCACGTCGAGCAGCAGCAACTCGTCGGCACCGGCATTGCCCGCCAGCGCGTTGGCCTGGATCGCCGCGCCGAGCGCGACGACCTCGTCCGGATTCAGGTTGGTCAGCGGTGCCTTGCCGAAGAAGCCGGCGACCGCCGCCTGCACCATCGGCATGCGGGTGGAACCGCCCACCATCACGACGCCCTGCACTTCTTCCTTCGCGGCCTGCGCATCGCGCAGCACCTTGCGAACAGCCGCCAGCGTGCGCGCCAGCAGAGCGGCGCCGAGCGTCTCGAACTGCGCACGCGTCACGCGTACCGACAGCTCGCCGGACGACAGCGGACTGGCGAGCGTGGCGTGGTCGGAGGACGAGAGCTTCTCCTTCGCGGCACGCGCGGCCACCAGCACCGCACGCTTGTCCTGCGGCGTGTCGGCGCGCAGGCCGGCTTGGTCCAGCGCCCAGTCGGCGAGCGTGCGATCGAAATCGTCGCCACCGAGTGCCGAATCGCCGCCGGTCGCGACGACCTCGAACACGCCCTTCGTCAGCTTCAGCAGTGAAATGTCGAAGGTGCCGCCGCCCAGGTCGTAGACGGCGTACAAGCCCTCGGAACCGTTCTCCAGCCCGTAGGCGATCGCCGCGGCGGTCGGCTCGTTGATCAGGCGCAGCACGTTCAGGCCGGCGAGTTGCGCGGCATCCTTCGTGGCCTGCCGCTGCGCATCGTCGAAGTAGGCCGGCACCGTGATCACCGCGCCGAACAGGTCGTCGGCGAAGGTGTCCTCGGCGCGATAACGCAGCGTCGCGAGGATCTCGGCCGACACCTCCACCGGCGACTTCACGCCGTCGATCGTGCGCAGCTGCACCATGCCCGGCGCATCGACAAAATCGTATGGCAGCTTCTCGACGTGCGCGATGTCGCGCAGCCCACGGCCCATGAAACGCTTGACCGAGACGACGGTATTGGCCGGATCGATCGCGGCCTGCGCCAGTGCGCCATGGCCGATCTCGCGCCGCCCTTCGGGCAGGTAGCGCACAGCCGACGGCAGGATCACGTGGCCGGCTTCGTCCGGCAGGCATTCGGACACGCCGTTGCGCACCGCAGCGACCAGCGAATGCGTGGTGCCGAGGTCGATGCCGACCGCGATGCGGCGCTGATGGGGATCGGGGGTGCCCCCCGGTTCGGAAATTTGCAGCAGGGCCATGGTGTCTATTGTCCCAGCGCTTCGAGGCGTTGATCGACGTCGTCGGCAAAGCGCTCTACGAACATGAGGGCTCTGACCTGCTGCGCGGCCGCGGCGGTGTCATGGCGTTCGTCGAGCGTCGCGGCCAGTGCGGCGAGGGCCTGGCGGCGGTGCGCGGCGACCTCGTCGGCCAGCGCCTCGACGGCCGGCAGGCCGGCGGCGTCGTCGAGTGACTCGCGCCACTCCATCTGCTGCATCAGGAAACCGGCCGGCATCGCGGTGTTGTTCTCGGCGTCGATCGAGACGCCACCGAGCTCGCACAGGTAGGCAGCGCGCTTCAGCGGATGCTTCAGCCGCTGGTAGGCCTCGTTCACGCGCACCGCCCATTGCATCGCGACGCGCTGGGCCGCACCGCCCTCGGCTGCGAAGCGGTCGGGATGCACTTCGGCCTGCAGCGCGCGCCAGCGCGCATCGAGCTCGTCGCGATCGAGCGCGAAGCGGCGCGGCAGGCCGAACAGTTCGAAATCGTCGCTATCGAGCTTCATGGCTGGATTTCAGGCAACAAAAAGGCGCGGCTTGCGGCCGCGCCTGGTTCGCAAGCGCCGGGGCGCTAGACGCGGAACGACTCACCGCAACCGCAGCGATCCTTCTCGCGCGGGTTGCGGAACTTGAAACCCTCGTTCAGGCCTTCGCGCACGAAGTCGAGCTGCGTGCCGTCGATGTAGGGCAGGCTCTTCGGATCGACCAGCACCTTCACGCCGCGGTCTTCGAACACCGCGTCTTCGGGCGCCACGTCATCGGCGTACTCCAGCTTGTAGGCCAGGCCCGAACAACCGGTCGTCTTGATGCCCAGCCGGACGCCGACGCCCTTGCCGCGCTTGGTGATGTAGCGCGACACGTGGCGTGCCGCGGCTTCGGTCAGCGTGACGGCCATGGTCTCAGTGCGTCGTGGCAGCGGCAGTGGCAAGCGCGGACGCGCCGCTCTTGGCCTTGTAGTCGTTCACCGCCGCCTTGATCGCATCCTCGGCCAGGATCGAGCAATGGATCTTGACCGGCGGCAGCGCCAGTTCCTCGGCGATGTGCGTGTTCTTGATCGACAGCGCCTCGTCGAGCGACTTGCCCTTGACCCATTCGGTCACCAGCGAGCTCGACGCGATCGCCGAGCCGCAGCCGTAGGTCTTGAACTTCGCGTCCTCGATCAAGCCCGTCACCGGGTTCACCTTGATCTGCAGCTTCATCACATCGCCGCACGCCGGCGCGCCGACCATGCCGGTGCCCACGGTGTCGTCGCCCTTTTCGAACGAGCCGACATTGCGCGGATTCTCGTAATGCTCAACCACTTTTTCGCTGTAAGCCATTTCAGATTCTCCGTACTTCTTCTCTACAACTTCAGTGGGCAGCCCACTGAAT
>NZ_JBFUFQ010000229.1:0-9245 GCF_056403355.1 Rhizobacter sp. P2_H3
TGCGGTTGGCCGGGCCATTGCTTTCGGTCAGGTAGATATGGCCATTGGCCGGGTTGAAGGCGGCGCCGGTGAGCCGGTAGGTCGCATCGAGATTCAGGGTTGCAATCACCGCGCCGCTGCCGGTATCGACGGCAAGCACGCGGTCGTTGCCGCTCACGCTGCCGTTGAACACCAGCAAACTGCCCGCGGGCACGGTGCTGCTGCCCAGGGTCATGGCGGCCGTCAGCACGTGCAGGCCGATGTTGTTGAAGACGATGATCGAGCCGAAGGCGGCACTCAAGGTCAGGGTTTGCACGGTCTGGCCGGTGGCCGGGTCGATGCGCAGCAAATGAGCCGGGCTGGCCTGGTCGCTAACCCACAAATGGCCGCTCACTGGGTCGACTGCCACATCCCCCAAGCTGCTGTTGCCGATCGGCACGTTCACGCGCACCGTGTTCAGGGCCAGCGTCGCGCTGCGGCCGCCGGCCGTGCTCACGCTCACCGGGCCCAGACCGTGTGACGGCAGCGCGACGCGGTCGATGCTGGCGCTGGTGTTGTTCGTCACCTCGATATGGACGCTCGGGTCGAACGGTGTGTCGTTGGCACTGGCGCCTGCAAACTGGTAGCTGGCGTTGCCCTCAACAAAACCAGTCCCCGTCACGATGATGCGGCTTTGAATGTCCACGCTGGTGAGCGTGGGCACGATTTGCAGCAAGGGCTGGCTGGCCGACCCGAACACCTGCACGCCGAAGGCGCCGTTCAATTGCGTGGGCAGCGTCAGGCCGGCGCTGCTGCCGTCTGCGGCGGCGGACGATGGGCTGAGTTTCACCATGCCCAGGCTGCCATTGCCGTCGATGAAGCGCAGCAGCACATCGGTGGCGGTGCTCAAGCCCTGGCCGCTCAGGCTGACGGCTTGCCCGGCATGGGCCGATGCCTGCACCGGGTCGGCCGGGGTGCCGGTCGGGGCGACCGCGTCCACGCTGGCCACGTTGACACTGAAGGGCGTGCTCGTGCCGCCGATGGTCTTGACGCTGATCGGGCCGAAGGCAGCGTCGCTCAGCGGCAGCACCACGCGCGTGAAGCGGCCCAGGTTCTCGGGGCCGGCAGTGCGGGTGCGGTC
Source organism: Rhizobacter sp. P2_H3 (assembly GCF_056403355.1). NCBI lineage: Bacteria > Pseudomonadati > Pseudomonadota > Betaproteobacteria > Burkholderiales > Sphaerotilaceae > Rhizobacter > Rhizobacter sp. P2_H3. The sequence goes on from NZ_JBFUFQ010000229.1 coordinate 1,100, forward strand.
CAGCAGATTGAGCGTGCCGAAACGGTACTCGGTGTCAGCCGCTTCCAGTATGCCGGTACCTTCCAGCAGCACCGATGCCGACTTGCCGTCTGTCGACACCGATTCGACCTGCAGGTCGATCACCGTTGGCACGATTTGCAGCAGCAGGCCACTGGTGTCGCGCTCCAGCCGCACATGGCCGGTGTGGGCGGTGGTGGGCACGATGGCGGTGAGCGTCTGGTCGGTAAGGCTCGCCGTGGTGGCGACGGTCAGTTCGGACAGGTTGCCGAAATCGCTCAAGGTCGTGAACACCAGCCGGTCATTGGCCACCAGGCCGCTGCCCGCCACCGTGATGCTCTGCCCGGTGTTGGCCGAAGGCAGTGCCGCCAGGGCCGCGCTGCCGCTGGCGGCTGTGGCATTGATGGCCGTCACGTGGCGCGAGGCGGCGCTCAAGCTGCTGCTGCCCCCGCTGCTGGACACGACGACCACGCCCGCACCGACGCCGGGCGGCACGGTCAGGCTCAAGAGCTGCTGCACTTGCTTGCTGGCGGACGAGTCGAAGATGCCGTCGACGATGGTGCGCACGGTGAAGCCTGTCACCGCGCGCCCATCTATCGTGACGCTCAGGTCCGGCGCGTTGAAGCCCGAGCCTTCGAGCACGATCGCCTGGCCAGACGCCACCTGGCCGCCGATGCCGCGCAGCACCGGCACGATTTGCAGCGGCAGGCTCACGCCGCTGCCGAGGATAGTTACCAGGCCGCTGCGCACCAGCGCCGGCACGCCCACAGTCAAGGTCTTGCCATCGGCGCTGGCAATGCCGCTCAAGGACACGGTGCCCAGCGTGCCAGTGTCGTCCCGCGCCTGGAACTGCACCAAGGTGTTGATGGTGGCCAGGCCCTGGCCGTGCAGCGCAATCGCCTGGCCATTCACGGCCGAGGGCGCATTGGCGTTGGCGGGGGTGCCGGCGCTGGCTGTGGCGGTCATGGCGGTGAAGCCGACGATCGGCTGGGGCGCGATCGGGGCGCCGGCGATTTCGGCCGAGCCGCCTTCGGTCGTGATGCGGATCGGGCCGTCCAAGGTGCGCGGTGCCACCACGTCGAGGGTGTCATTGCGCGGGCCAGTCACGTCCAGCGGCGACAGCACGCTGTCGGCATCGACCAAGTCAATGCCGCCGATGCGCACCGTCAAAGCACCGTCCATGAAGCCCGAGCCGCGCAGCCTGACCAAGTCATCGGCGCCGGGGCGGCCGATCTCGACGCCGCTCAGGGTCGGCACGATTTGCAGGCGGATGCCGCCGGCTTGGCTGTCGAGTTTGACGTCGCCGCTCGCGGCCGTGTCGGGCACCACCACTTGCAGCCGCGTGCCGCTGGCGTTGACGATCAGCGGCGTCTGCACCGCCACGCCGGTGCTGCCGTCGTTGCCGCGGGTGTTGAACAGCACTCGCGTGGCGGCCGTGAAGTGGGCGCCGATCAGCTCGATCACCTGGCCCACGTGGGCCGAGGCCTGGGTGCCGTTGGCCGGCACGCCGTCGCGCGCGCTGGCAACGATCTGGCTCAAGCTCGCCGGGGGCGCTGCCGCTGCGTGGATGTCAATGCGGTACAGCTCGGCTTGAGTGGACGCGACCCACAGCGCGCCGTCGGGCGCGAAGGACAGGCCCGAGACTTCGTTCTGGTTGAGGTTTTGTGCGCTCGCGTCCAGGCGCCGCAACTCGCTGAGCTGGCCGGTGCCGTCGATGCGGTATTCGACCAGCAGCGCGCCGCCGTTGGCCGTGCCCAGCCACAGGTGGCCGCTGCTCGGGTCAATGGCCAGGCCGGCAGCGTTGAGCACGCTGAAGGGCGCGGTGATGGCGGCCAGCTGCGCGCCGCTGGCCGCACTCAGCTCGATGATGCGGTTGCCCGGGCCGCCGGTCTCGGTCAGGTAGATGTGCCCATTGGCCGGGTTGAAGACCGCGCCATTGAGCCCATAGCGAGCGTCCAACGCGAGGCTCGTGATGACCGCACCGCTGGCCGGATCGACCGCCACAACGCGATCCGGCCCGCCGATGTTGCCGTTGAATACCAGCAAGCTGCCCGCAGGCACGTTGCTGCTCCCCAGCAGCATCGGCGCTGCCAACTGCTGCAGGCCGATGTTGTTGAACGGGTTGATCGAGCCGAAGGCCGGCGTCAGCGTGATGGTTTGCAATACTTGGCCGGTACCCGGGTCCAGGCGCAGCAAATGCGCCGGGCTGGCTTGGTCGCTGACCCACAGCTGGGCGCTGGCAGGGTCCACCGCCACGTCGCCGATGCCGGCACCCGGCGGCAGGTTCACGCGTAGCGTGTTCAACGCAAGCGCGGCGCTGCTGCCGGCCGCGGTGGTCACGCTCACATTGCCCAGGCCGTGCGCAGGCAAGGCAGTGCGGTCGATATTGACCAGGCGGTTTTGATCCACGCCGTCATTKAACACGTCGATGTGGTTGCCGGCATCAAGCGCGCTGTCGCTGACGGTGGCGCCGGCAAAGCTGTAGCTGGCATTGCCTTCAACAAAACCCGAGCCCAGCAGCACGGTGCGGCTTTGAATGTCCGCGCCGCTGAGTGTGGGCACGATTTGCAGCAGCGGCTGGTTCGCAGATCCAAAGATCTGCAGCGCCACCACGCCGTTGGCAAATGCGGGCACGACGAGGCTCGCGCGGCTGCCGTCCAGGCTGGCCGCCACCGGGCTGAGCCGCACGGTGCTGGGCGCGCCGTTGATGTCGGTAAAGCGCAGCAGCACATCGGTGTTGGTGTTCAAGCCCTGGCCGACCAGGGTGATGACCTGGCCCGCGTTGGCCGAAGCCAGCGCCGGGGCGGCCGGCGTGCCCGACAACGCGCTGGCGTCCAGACCTGTCAGGTTGACGCTGAACGGCGCGCTGCTTCCCCCGGCCGTCGTGACGCTGACCGGGCCAAACGCAGCGGCGCTCAACGGCACAGTCAGGCGTGCCGTGCCGTCGCTTTGCACGTCAGGCCCGGCGCTGGTGCTCGTGTCCACCACGCTGGTGGCGCCAAAGCGGTACGCGGTGTTGGCGCCTTCAACGAAGCCGGTGCCGCTGACCAGCACTTGTGCGCTCGTGCCGTCGGCCGCAACCGACACCACTTGCACGTCGCGCACCGTGGGCACGATTTGCAGCGGGAAAGTGCCGTCGTCGAAATGGGTGATGACGCTGTCGACTTGTTTGAACACCTCCACGTCGCCGGTGAGCGCGTTCAGCGGCACATTGAAGAAGGCGATGCGGGCCGCAGCGTCGGTGCGAAACACATTCACAACCAAGTTGCTGACCGTGCCACCGGCATCGACGGTCTTGAAGGACATGCGCGCCGTGGCCGGATCAAAAGGCACGACCACGCCGATCTGCTGGCCCGGGTTGGCCGACGGGGCGTTTGCAATTGCGGCGCTGCCGCTGAGCGCGCGCACCGTGTTGGCCGGCAGCACGGTGAAGTGGCGCACGATGGGCGCGGCCAGCACATTGCCTGCCAGGTCGGCGATTTGCGCCGCGTCCACGCGCAGCTCGTAGCTGCCGGGCGCCAGCAAGCCGGAGAGCAGCAGCGAAATGAGCTGGCCGTGCTTGCGCGTGTCCTGGCCCAACGGCACGGGTTCATCGTCGGGCGTGCCGAAGCTGCCGTCCGCGCCCGCGCGCACCAGCGTGGCCGCGCTGGGCGTGAGGCGCTGCAGGTCCAGCGGTTCATCGAACAGCAAGTCGATCGAGCGCACGAAGAAGCGCCGCGCGCCTTCATCGACGCTGGCCGAGAGCAGTTGCGGCGCCAAGGTGTCGGGCACCACGTCCAGGGCGTGCTGTTCGGACAAGCTCACGTTGCCGCCGGTGTCGGCGGCGCGCACTTGCAGCGTCAGGTGCTTGCCAGCCAGCGCAATGGCCGGCGCCTGGGCCGTGAACTCGAATGGGAAGGCAACGGCTACCGAAGCGACCTGGCCATTCACCAGCAGCTCGACGCTGCGCACCTGCACATCGTCGCTGATGTTGCCCAGGACGCGCACGACGCGGCCCTCCTGCACCTGCACGCCGGGCTGGTTGGCATCAACATCGACCGCTTCGAGCGTGATGGCCGCCTGCGGCGCCACGCCCTGCACATCGGCGCCCAGGTAGTTGACGACTTGCAGTCCGCCGCTGCCATCGGCCACAAACGCCAGGCCGCCGGCCAGGGCCAGGTCTTTGGGCATTTGCGGCAGGTTGATGCGCGTCACCAGGTTGCCGGTGTTGGCCGGATCGGCGGTGCTGAATACATCGAGCGAGCGAAACGCCGCCACGATCGAATCATTGCCGCCCACCGCCAGCGCGAGGCCCGAGCCATTGAGAGCGATCGCGCTGCCGGCCACGACGGTGTTGTCGGGGCCCGAGAGCAGTACCGGCAGGCTGGGGTTGGAGACATCGACGGTGGAGAAGCCCCCGCCGACCACGCCATTGCCCGCGCCGACATAGGCGACGCTGTTGCCGACAAAGAGCTGGCCGCCTGCGGCCGGCAGTGTCAACGCGCCCAGCGCCGCCAAGCTCGCGTTGGCGATATTGATGGTCCGCAGCACGCCGGCCGCATCGACCGTGTAGGCGGTGCTGCCGAACACGGCGATGTCCAGCAAGGTGCTGCCCGCCAAGTCCAAGCTGCTGACCAACTCGCCGGTGTTGATGTCCACACTGTGTACGCTGGCGCCGGCCGTGACATAGGCGATGCCGTCACTGAGCTTGACGCGGTTGACGCTGCTGCCAAAGGGCACCGTCTGCACGCGCAGCGGCGCAGCGGGAATGGCAATGTCAACAATGTGCAGCCCGGCCTCATTGCCGGCCACGGCGGCTAGGCGGCGCGCTGCATCGACCGCGACATCGGTGTTGTTGCCGGGCAGCTTCAATTGCGACAGTATTTTCAACGTGCTGAACTGCGAGGCATCGACCACGGCCACGCCGTGGGTGCCGGTGGCCAGCAGCGCCGTCAGCGCCGCCTTGCCGTCAATCGAGCCGAACACGGCCACGGCCTCGGCCGTACCCAGCAGCGCGGCGCTGCTCACCACGCCGATGGGAATGCGCAGGGCGCCCAGGGGATCGCCGCCTTGGTTGACTTCGGTGAAGTCGTCCACGCCATCGGCGTCGCTGTCGCGCCGGATTGCACTGGAGCCGACGGCGAATTCCACATCGTCGGGCAGGCCGTCGTAGTCGCTGTCTTTTTCGGTGCTGGCCAGGAACACCATTGACGAGGTCAAGTCGGTGCCCTTGCCGCCAATCGCGGTGCGGCCGTAGCCGTGCGACACCAGCCCGGTGGCCGGGTCGAAGCCGACCACGTGATACGGCGTGCTAGCGGCCAGGAAGAAGTTGAAGTAACCGTTGTCGTCGCTGATCGCGCGCAGCGGCGGCACCTCGGGTTGATCGGGGTTTTGCAGCGCGAAGTAATTCTTGCCCCACTGCACCGTGGGCAGCGCGGCCAGGCCGGTGGCGACCACCCCAAGGCGCAGTTTGGTTTGCAGCGGATCGTTGGTGCTGAGCTCGATCAGGCCGCGTTGCAGGCCCAGACGATCGGGCGCGAAGCGCGCGCCAAAGCTCAGGTGCTCACCGGTTGCCAAGCTGATCGGATGGGTCGCCAAGTCGGCCGGCAGACCCAGCAGCGCAAAACTATCGGCGCCTTCGGTCAGCGCCGCGCCCGAGATCACGAGCGGCTGCAAGCCGGTGTTGGTGATGGTGAAGATCTCATCCCGCTGCACCGCGGGCGCACCGGGCCGCAGGCCGCCGAGATTGTTGTTGCTCAAAGCCACGCTGGCGGTGGGCGCCACGCGCAAGCCCGTGCCTTGCAGCTTCAACACGAAGTGCGGCACGGTGCCGGCATTGGAATCCAACGTCAGGAGGTCTTGCGCGTCGCCTTCTTGACCCGGGTCGAAYCGCAGCGTCAGTGCGATTTGTGCGCTAGGGTCTATGGAGGTTCCTGCAGGCGGTGGATTGACGAGCGAGAAGCCTTTGCCGCCGCCGAGCTGTGGCGCACTCAGTATCAATGGTTGGACGCCGCCGTTGACGATCTGCAGGACGGTATCGATGAGCTCGCCGCCGGCGCCGTCGGCTGCAACCGAGCCCACGGGCAAGGTGTCCAGGCCCACGCCGAAGTAGTCGATGCTGCCGGTGCTGACGGCGATCTCGGGCGTCGTCAGCGGCACAGGTTCAAGAATGCGTATGCCGTTCTTGCTGCTGGTGCCTGGCCCGCGGTCATCGAGGTTGAAGTGGTCGCGCCAGTGCCGCAAGGTGTCCAGCATGGCGACGCCGCCATCCGGCGCGATCCCAACCGCTGCCTTCAGCAAATGCGTGATCGGGTACTTGAAGGCCTTGTTTCCGTCGCGCGCGCTGCCTGCGTTCATGATGTCGTTGTAGGGCGTGGCGTCGGAATTGGCACGCACGCCGGCAGTGCCGCCCATGTCGCGCGCATCGCGGAAGTGCGGCAGGTAGCCCTCGATCAAACCGAGCTGGTGGCCGAACTCATGGCTGACCGTGTCGGCCACCATCGCCGTCAAGGTCACGTTGGGGCTGGTGTGGTCCAGATGCAGGCCGATGCCGATGCTGGTCGTGCCCGAAAACGAGACGTTCATGAACTGCGACAGCGCCCACAGTTGGCCGGCGTCGGAGATCGGCTTGTCGAACCGGTGATTGGTGATCGGATCAACCCGCCCTTGCGTGCCGATGTCGTTGCGCATGTCTTCGGTGGCGATGTCGGCTTTGTTGGAAATGCCGAAGACTTGCCGGCCGCCGTCGGTCTGGTCACTCCAGGACGTGCTCACATCGGCGCCGGCATTGGCGTCCTGAAATGTGACCGCGTCTCCAATGGCCGGATCGTAGTTGGCCTTGACCTCGGCAAGCAGCAAGTCGGATTCGACAACCATGCGCGCGTCCAGCGCCGCGAGCTGCGTGGCGTCGAAGACATCGTCAATCGTGCCGGCGATGCCGTCCGGCCCGGGCTTGCGTTTGGATGGCATGAAGTCGGCAAACTCGGCCTGCACGCGCGGCGACAGCTTGATGTAGTCCCGCCCCTCGGCCGCCCCCGCCGCTTGCACGAAGATGCTGCCGCCACCCACCAGCGGCAAGGTCGTGACGGCGCCAGCATGCCCGGTGAACACATACTGCACGCTCGGATTGACGGGCGTGCCGTCGAGTCCCAGCTGGAACACTGTCTTCAGCGACAGCAGCAGGCGTTTGAGTTCGGCGCGGTAGCCGGCAAGGTTCAGGCCGAAGATGGGCCTGGAGCGGCTCATGCCGGTGGGCTCCAGAATGCCTACCTGACCGCCCAGCGGCAGCTTGGCATCGCTGACCTTGATCAGCAGATCGCTGCCGTCGAAGTTTCTGGGCAGCTCAGGGTCGAACTTCCAGATCAATGTGGCCTCGCCAAGCACCTCGCCATCAACGAAAAATGGCTTGTCGGCACTGAAATTCGTGTTGACGCTAACCGGCAAATGCACATGGACTTCCTTGGTGCGCACGAAGCCGCCGAGGCCGTCGTTGAGCGTCTTGATGAAGGCCGCCGTCTTGCCGGTTTTGTTCTGCGATTTGTCGGCATCGATCACATCGACCCAGCGGTACTGGTAGTAGGTGAAGACGTCGCGCGTGCGCAGCAGCTCGCCGGCTTTCTGCTGGATCACGGTGATGGTGATCTTGGCGCCGAACAATTGGTCGGCCGTGAGCTGCTGGAACTTCGGCGAGCGGAACATTTCGTCATAGCTCTTGGCCTGGAAGCCGAACAGCCTGCTTTCGCCGCTGCCCGGCGCCAAGGTGAACGTGCTGCTGACCGGCTGCAGTGCAATCGGGTTGGTGAGCGCCTTGGCGAAGCGGTCCAGCGGCCCGTCGATGTCGATGCTCACGTTGACGAAGGGCTGCAACAGGCCGCCGGGCGCGCTGGGGTGCTGGGGCACATCGCAGCCGGGAGGCGGGGGCGGGCTCGGTGGTGCGTTGGGGTCGGCCGGCGGCGCGGTCCAGAACCATTCCAGGCGCGTCACGCCGCCCATGCCGCCGTCGCCGGTGGCAAATGTCAGCGCGATCGGGTCGTGGATGGTCACGGTTTCGATCACGTCCAGCGCCTGCGCCGCGTGTTGCAGGCCGGAGGCACCGGCAGGCGGGACCGGGCCCGGCGGCTGGCCGCCCGAGCCGCCGCAGCCGCCGGGTGGGGTCAGGCCATGCCAGCCC
>NZ_JBFUFQ010000230.1:0-9243 GCF_056403355.1 Rhizobacter sp. P2_H3
GGCCAAGCAATGGCCCGGCCAACCGCATCATCGAGCTGAGCGCGGCCAGCGGCGCGCAGCTTGCCGCAGTGACCGCGCCGTTTGGCGTGCAGACGGGCGCCGGCCTGGCCATCGCGCCAGCCACCGGCCACCTGTGGTTTGGCTCGGTCAGCAGCGGCGCACTGCTGGTTGAGTTGCGCATCGACGGCACCGGCCAACTCACTGAGCTGCGGCGCTTGGACGCGAGCACGCAAAACCTCAACCAGAACGAAATATCGGGCCTGTCTTTCGCGGCTGACGGCGCGCTGTGGGTGGCCTCGATCCAAGGCGAGGTCTACCGCATCAACACGTGAAGCCGACCTACCAGACGAACACCCCCGCCTCCGCAAAGCACAAGGCCATGCGGCGCCGCGTCTCGGCCAGCGCCCAGCACGTGCCGGGCGCGATCGGATGTGGTCTCTGCTCGCCAGAAGCGCGGACTGTTAATCCGTTGGTTCCTGGTTCGAGCCCAGGTCGAGGAGCCAGTATTGACGGGGCCCGCAGCGATGCGGGCCCTTTGTCGTTGGGCTCAGAACACGCGAAGTATTAGGCAGTTGTCTAATACTCCCAGCTGCCAGCATCTCTCGGCGCCCCCCAAGTCTGCAGGCCGCAGGTCACGCTTGGCGCTCTTCGAGCCAGTGGCTCCCCTCGCCCATGAACTCGTTCCCGGCCTCGACGAGGATGTCGAGCTCCCTCCGTGTGTCGGCCACATCTGGAAACCAGACGCCTCCATCGGTCTGATTGCCCCAGTCGTCCTCATGCAGACCGAGTCGCCATCGCACTCGAATCTCGATCATGGTCGCCCCTCGGTGGTTCGCGTCGAAAGCATAGAGCGGAAATTCGGCGAAACGAGGGGGCATACGCCTCAAGCGCCGACCACAACGTTCAGACCGGAGAGGCGGACGAGCAGGCTCGCGTGGCCACTGCTTACGGTCACACACCGGACATTGCCGGAAGCGTCAGAAGTGCACGGTCTTACTGTCCTTCATCGGCAAACGGGGCGGCGTCCGGCCCAATGTGCGCGGACGATTTTCCATGTCGCATCATGCATCGACCTTTGCGCCAATCCGTCGATGCCGAGCATCTGCGCAGATGGCGCCATACGGATGGGCGCGCCGTCGTCCGTCTGCCTAAAGTTGGCTAGACGGGGTACCCACTGCCCCCCACGTTTGACGAACTCAGACACGGCGCTCGTTCATATACTGGTTTCGTCGTCGCCTATCAGCTCGCCGGATTGGTACTGACATGCGGCGAAATTTGGAGGGGAAGCAGTGCTTAGCTCTTTCACGTTTGCCACTGTTCGCATTGCCAAGATGCCGTTGGTAGCCACTCTCAAAGCGTTGCGGCCGTGACGGATCGACGCGCCGCCACGTACGCGGGGCATCTTCGGTTCAGCACATTCGTTCAATTCGATGTGCTGCGGACAGGTGGTGCCACCGGCGCAATGTCAAGGGCGCTGCGCGCCTACCCACGTTCCGATGGAGAGCCCGCCCACCGCCATCAATGCCGGCCTTCTCGGCTGTCCGCGTGGGCAAGCTGGGTATCGGGCAATTTGGTTCCCTTCATGCTGTGGACTCACGAGATTCCAAGGCGATGCACCGAAAGGACACTACATGACTAAAACCCTGACGACGAATGTATTCAAATTCCTCGCTGTTCGTCCGGCACAACGCGTTACGGAGGAAGAAACCTCTCTAGCAATAATTAGAGATGCCAAGGCCAAGAGTGGCGCGGGTAAAAGGGAACTCCAACAACTGGCGAAGAAGTTCTCGGAAAGGGGGGCCGCTCTTGAGTACTTGAGGTCGATTGAGCAATCAGTGCTTGAACCAATCGCTCAGCGATGCCGTGACTTGACCAGGAGCTACCAACGTGCCCTATCCGAAGACGCCAATGTGGATGCTGATGAACTCGTCAAGAAATCGGGGCTCGTCAGCATACAGAATGTAGGGGGCACGAACGTCGAAAGTCTTGCTTGGGAGGCCCTCTATGCTGCATATGCAACCGGGAATGAAGCTGGACCGATGCTCGAGACCCCGACCGAAGTACTGCGCGCATTTCACTTCCTCCGGACGCTTGCCGATGAGCCGAAGCCCTCTCCCGCACTCGCGCTGCGGTTGCTCAACGCTAGGGTCGCCATACCCATAGTGTTCTCGAATGCATTTCATCCCACCCCGGCACCCAGTAAAAATAGCGCAGCAGGCACGGGCGGTTCCACTACCGCGCCTACGGGGCCTGCGCCGAGAATCGATGCGGTCCGAACCTTAGCAGCAGAGCTGACCTCGACCGCGAAACTGCTTGAAACAGTCGCGAGCGCACCGGCCAGGTCGAAGGCGGTCGCGCCGCAAACCACTTCATCACCCTCGGCGGCGATGTGGTCCAGCCAAGTCTTGATGTCAACCACGCCGAACTTAAGCGAAGCGCTGCCTGCGAGTCTTGCGGCGGAGCAAGCTGCCGTTCTTGACTTCTTGCAACTTGATCGCGACACGCCCGCACCCGCCGCCTCTCAGGTCTTGCGACAGCATCTTCAAAAGTTGACGGACCGAGCAACAGAGTTGGCGGAAGATCCAGAATATCAGGCCGCGATATTGCAACTTGCACCCGAGGCAACAAGGAAAGCTGCTGAAGCAGCGAAGAGCGCCCCGGACGTCGATGTCAGCGGGAAAATCACCCCGCTCGGGATTGGCGATCTGAAGGTAGTAAAGCAAACGTTGATCGCCTACGTCGCGGGAGAGGTGTCGCACATCGAAAACGTACTTAAAGGAGAGTCAAAGGAGCGCACACACCGGAAACTCGATCGAACTGAGACTAGCATATTTACGTCCGAGGAGGAGGTCAAAGACACCGAGCGCGACACCCAATCAACTGATCGTTTCGAGCTCAAGCGGGAAGCCGAAAAATCGATCAAGGACGATATTTCGATCAAGGCGGGACTCACAGTTACGGCGGCATATGGGCCGGTCGTATCAACGGCAACCGCCGACTTCGCGACCTCGACGTCGAAACAGGAGTCGGAGAAAAACAGTAGCAACTTTGCGCGGGAGGTCGTTGATCGGGCTGTTAGTAAGGTACAGACAACAACTAAGGTCGAGCGAACGACCAAGACCCTCAACGAGGTAGAAGAAGTCAACCGCCATTCACTGGACAACGGACAACCTTCTACGGCCCACATAACCGGAATATATCGGTGGGTTGATAAGAAATACCGCGCACAGGTCTACAACTACGGAGTGAGGCTCTTGCTGGAATTCATCATTCCGGAACCGGCTGCCTACTATCGGGCGACACGAAGCAAAGCTGAGCCAAAGCTTAGCGCTAAGCCTCCGCCACCCTTTCTCAAAGACGCCACAATTTTGGATGTCCACAAGCCTCGTGAGCCGTTGACAGCGAGTGTCATCAATGAGTTCAACTTCATGCGCTACGCCGCGAAGTATGGTGCTGCTGGAGTCACAGCGCCCCCGCCGCTATTCACCTACGTCGGCATATCCCTCGCACCCAATGAGGGTCTCGGAGAGGCAATCAGTTTCGCGACTTCCACCAAGGACTTAGTGATTCCTGCCGGCTATCGCCTCAACTCGTATAGCTTGGCCGCGTCAATTCTTTGGATCCACTATCCAAAGTTCAGTGTCCAAGTGCGTGGTGATGCATGGGTGCTCATGAATATTGCAGGCGGCGGTATTCCCTTGAACATGCAGCAAGTTGGTGATGTTGCGGGCAACAACGCGCAGGTCACAGCCGGCTCAGTTCCTGTCAGTGTAGCGTGTTACGACGTGCACAAGTTCGCGCTCGATATCCAGGCTGTTTGCGTACGTACGGACGAGGCCATGACTGCCTGGCAATTGGAGACGTTCGGCAAGATTCAGACTGCCTACCAGGCTATGCAGACCGCTTACGATCAGAAAGTCGAACAAGCCGAATCTGCGCTTGGCATCACCATGGAAGGGCAAAATCCAGCAATCAACCGCACGGTGGAGAAGAACGAGTTAAAAAAGCTATGCATCACGATGATGACCGGCCAGCACTTTAGTCAGTTCGGCGCCTTGACCGAGCCGCCGAACGATCCGATTCATCCTCCCGAATTGGACGTCAACGAGGCGCTCTATGAAGGGCCGATCATCCAGTTCTTCGAGCAGGCTTTCGAGTGGGAGCAGATGACCTACCTCTTCTATCCCTACTTCTGGGGCAGAAAGTCGAACTGGCGAACCAGTGTGAACCTGAGTGACCCGGACCCACTCTTCAGTCAGTTCTTATCGGCAGGCGCCGCACGTGTCTTAGTGCCGGTGCCGCTGGCTTATGTCGAGAGCGTGGAATACCTTTTGAAAAACCCAATGCACGAAACGGAGTTGCGCAAAAAGGTCTGGCGTGGAGGAAGCGCGCCCACGCTCGATAGCGACTTGTACCGCTCCATCACCGAGGAGTTACGCCAACAGACTGACGATTTGGACGGGGCGACTCCAGAAGGTGAGCCGTGGGAATTCACGCTCCCGACAACGCTGGTATGGCTCCAGCCCGACGACAAGCTTCCAGTTTTCCCGTGAAGCTGCTCGCCTACGCGCTGTCAACGCACCATTTCATTGCTAGAGGTCTTCGTGCTGAATTCATCAATTCTCGGTGCTAGCGCTGTGTTACAAGGCGTCCAGATGGGAGCAGAGTTACCTTTGGGCCTATGCGCTGTCGATGCTTTGAGGATTGTTCAACTGGGACTATTGTCTGTAGGGATGGAGATACCCGACGCCGACGAACGTGACGGCTCAATGGTCGGGACTCAGCGAGCAATCGGTGAATTTCGAAAGACCCGGTCGCTGGGTCAGGGAACCATGCTCATTGATCCTTCATTTCTTGATCGGCTCGACTTGGAGCTCTCGTTTCTCGAAGGAATCGTAACACCGGCGATGAGCGCAGCGACGCCACTGGATGCCAACTTGGTTCGACTCGATCCGATGATGGCCTCGCTGCTTGGAGCGAACTTTCGTACGTACGGACTGGACAAGGAGATCATCGACCGTGTGCGCAGCAACCTACAGCTAGGAAACCGAATGTGTTTTAGGCTGTCGCTCGATCTCATCCCGATGGTGGCGAATCTATTTAATGAGCAAATCGCCGAGCCTCTCATCTTTAAAGATTTCTGCACGAAGAACGGCCCATGTACCGATGTATTTTTTGACATCAGCAAATCATTTATTCCGTACCGTGATTTTCTACTAGCTCACAATCCTGGAAAGGCATCTCTCGCGATGTCAATCGGCAAGAAAACCCGCCCTGACATTCTAAGTCATCGCCCTCCTGACTTCGATTGGTACGAAGTCAAACCGGCGAGCCTCTACGGCATTCGCGACAGCGTTGAAAAGCTCGTCATTCTACTTGGTCTGTATCTCAGACTTCCATATAAACCGGGGAAGCGATATACGCCAACAAAGGACATTGTCCTTGGCACCTTGTTTTCTCCAGAAGGTCACCAACTCAAAATAATACTCGAGACTGAGCGCCCGTTACCTGGCGTTATTTTTTGGGCTTTGTGCATAGAGGGCGATTACGTCGAATACTTCAATCGGTATCAGATAGTGACCGGAATCCTCCAAATTTTGGTCGGGATAGGTCTCCTTCTTCCCGAGGTCGCCTTGACCGCCGAAGGGGGGGCAATGATCGCTGCGGCGGTGCGAGCATTCGCTGCAACGGGTGGTTTTGTACTTACCTTGTTGAAAACAAGTCCATGAGATCCGCTCGGAGCGGATGGTGCAGCAGCTGCTAGCAGTAGCGCGTTCGGAGCCCGATGGCGAGAGCATGCGCGTCGAACAAGTCAGCCTGGACGACTTGGTGCGATCGGCGGTATCGGACTTCGCGGCAAAAGCCGAGCATCGCGGCATCGACCTTGGGGCGCGCGTCGGCGCCGGCATCATGGCGCGGGCCGACGCCCATCAGCTGCGCGTGCTGCTCGACAATCTGGTCGAGAACGCGCTGCGCTACACACCGTCGCGCGGCGTGGTCGACGTCGAGGCGGACCTGCAGGACGGGCGGCCGCGACTACGCGTCGTCGACAACGGACCCGGCATCCCCGAAGCCGAACGCGAGCGTGTGTTTGACCGCTTCTACCGCGGCGTGGATGCGCAGACGCTCGCGCCCGACAGCGGCGGCAGCGGGCTGGGTCTGGCCATCGTGCAGGCCATCGCCGAACGCCATCACGCGAGCGTCAGCCTGCACACGCCGCAGGCGCATCGCGGGCTGGAGGTGCGGGTCGTGTTCTCTCAACTKCAAGGAGCCTGACATGGGCATGCCGGCGAGCTGGTTTCAGTGGGCCTTGCTGTCGGCGACGTTCGCCGCACTGACGGCAATCTTCGCCAAGGTCGGCATTCGCGGTGTCGACTCCGACCTCGCCACGTTGGTGCGMACCACGGTCATCCTTGCCGTGCTGGCCGCCTTCGTCGTCTGGACGGGCAAGTGGTCGAACCCGCTCGCGCTGCCGAGCAAGACCTGGGTTTTCCTGGTGCTCTCCGGGTTGGCCACCGGAGCCTCGTGGGTCTGCTACTTCAGAGCGCTGCAGATCGGCAACGCATCGCAGGTGGCCCCGGTCGACAAGCTGAGCCTGGTGCTGGTCGCGGTGTTCGCCTTCGCCTTCCTCGGCGAGCGGCCGAGCCTGCGCGAATGGGCCGGGATCGCGATGGTGGCGGGCGGCGTGCTGGTTCTCTCGATCAAGCGCTAACGCGACCGGCGGCTTCTCCATGGCCGTCTTCAGCCGTGCAGTTTCTGGTGAATGGCAGGGCAGCCAGCGGCGGACGCGCCCCTCCTCGCGCAGGACGGGCAATTTCCGGAAGACGCAAGGCGTCGTTGCCTTCGATGGTTTGGGGATTTTTCGATTCATCCGCCGCTCGACGGGTGCATTCATGTGGCAGCTCCGTGACGGTTGCGGCCGGTCGATCGGTACTCTCGAGCGCCCGCTTACGGCCACGGTGTTGACATTTCGAGAGGCTGGCGTCCACCCGGAGAACGGCGGATTTCGCTGGTGGGGCGGAGGCCCGCGGCCCCCTCCCGACCGAGTTCGGCTGAATGTCTGCCGAACGCGCCCATCCTCCAGAAACCGCAGCTTCAAGAAACTCGCGACTCGATCCGGATCGCTCGGTTCCGTGCAATCCACCAGCGCAATCGCCGAGCGCACGAACAGGCACGCCGTCAAAGCCGACGCCAGCCTCGCTGCACGCGCGAGGGCAATTCCCGGCTCGTCACGCGGCCATGGTGAGAAGGAGTTCGTCGAGTCGCTCAAGCGTCGATGCGAGACCATCCTTCAGTCCCATGTCGATCACCTTCTGGACATCCTCGGCAGACTTGTACAAGACGATGGTCGTCACGAGCGTGCGAGTCTGGAGGTCGGTGAAACCAACGTCCCAACGAGCGCGCGGCAGGTCGGGATTCACCGCACCGGTCTCGTCACTGAACGCGTCGAGCGCCACGTAGCCGTCAATCGGATTGATCGTCTGGTAGTCCTGGCGACTCCAGAACGCCTGTCCGTCTGGCATGACCATCGCGTAGTGCCAATACCCACCTTCCTTGAACTCCATGTGCTTGGTCTTGGTGGTCAGTGGCTTGGGGGCGAACCACTGGTCGAGCAGTTCCTGCTTCGTGTAGCAGTCCCACACGAGTTGGCGCTTCGCCACGAACTCTCGCTTCACGGTGATGCTGTGCTTGGTCTTGTCCACGATGAAATCGAATCGAAGGTCAGGTCTCATGATCATTTCCACTCAGTTGTTCAAGTAGGTTGTCCAGGTTCTCGAATCTGCTTGCCCAGATCGCGCGCTGCTCGTCAAACCAGCGCTCGGCYGCTGCCAGCTTCCTTCTCTCGAGCACGCAGGTCCGAACTCGACCGCTCTTTCGGGTGCGGATCAGCCCTGTACTCTCGAGCACCCCCACGTGCTTCATGAAGGTGGGCAAACCGATGTCGAATGGCTCCGCCAGGTCGCTGACAGTCGCCGGCCCCGTGCCGAGTCGCTGCAGGACCGCTCGACGCGTGGGGTCGGCTAGCGCGTGAAAGACCGAATCCAGAGCTATTTGATTGTTTGCCATTTGGCGAAGTATAGATGGCTGTTCAATCATGAGCAAGGCAGAGCCTGCGCCTGTCCGGACCTCGCGATAGCCACGCGAGCGCAGTTCGCAACAGCCGACGGTGAAGCGACCACACGGCAGAGGCGAGCCGCAGCGCGCCGCGTTGATGCGCAGACAAGTGCGGCTGGAAATCCTGCATCGCATTTCCGCTCGCATGTTCGCGAGCTAGGCTGCTCCGGATCGCGCCCGCGCTTACCTTTGGCCACTGCAGCCACGCTGCCAGGATGCGAGGCGACAGGCTGAGATCGAAGGCAACGTTTCCCCCCTCCAGGCACCCAACGTCATCCCATGCGCATCCCCATTTCCCGACCGCAGCAGGTCCGCTCCAAGAGCGTAACCCCGCAAGCCGAAGGCACGACGGGCGGCCTGCCCTCCATCGTCAGCCGGGCCCAGGTGCGCGAAGGCGCGCCGATCGGCCCCGGCCACCTGCGCCGCGCCGCGCCATTGAAGGCGCTGGGACCGCGGCAAAATATTGCAGGCGTCCAGGCCCGCCTCGACCAACGTGGGCGGGAAGCCCGCTACCCCGACGTTCTCCACCGGGCCGAGATGCCGCCGGCGTCCAAGCTCGACGGCGTGGTGGACATGGCCAAGATGGCGAACTTCGTCTACTTCCGCGACCCGGAAAAGCTGCCAGGCGACTTCAAGCCGGCGGAGGACCTGATGTCCCTCCTCGCGACCGAGCTGAACTTGCCGACGGGCAACCAGTTGTCGCCTGACAAGAAGATGGCCGGCACCGTGGCCGATCCGAAGTCCGGCCTCGTGGCGAGCATCCTGGTGGACCACACGGCCAAGCGCGTCGTCCTCGCGTTCGGGGGCACGACGGCGGGCGAGGTGCCTGGCGGCGCCTCGCAACGCGTGGTAGGCGACGCCAGCATGGGCGGGCCCCAGTGGCTGGCCAACGGGGAAGCCGGCCTGGGCGTCGAGCCCGAGAGCTACAAGCAGGCCGCGACACTGGCTCAGGAGTTGCAATTGGCCATGACGAACGGCCACTCGGGCGCGAAATACCATGACTACGATCTCTCGCTCACGGGCCACTCCAAAGGAGGCGGGGAAGCGTCGTACGCGGCCATCATGATGGAAAAACCCGTCAAGGCCACCGTCTTCTCACCGGCTCCGCTCAGCGACGGGCTGTTGGAC
>NZ_JBFUFQ010000231.1:0-9123 GCF_056403355.1 Rhizobacter sp. P2_H3
CAGCCGAAGCGTCAGTGTTGTCCGCAGCGAGACTGAACGAACCGCATGGTTTTCAAAGCGCCTTTGCTTTGGTTACTTTCATTTGGCAAGACAAATGAAAGTGACTCGCCCGCCGGGGCGAAATCCCGGCAGCAGCCTCACGCAGTGAAGAGACAGAGGTCAGATCTCGACCTTCGAGCCGAGCTCGACCACCCGGTTCGTTGGCAGCGACAAGAAGTCCGCCGCCGCCGCCGCATTCCGGTGCATCCCCGCAAAGAGCTTCTCGCGCCAGCTCGCCATGCCGCTCCCAAACGTCGGGATCACGATGTCGCGCGACAGGAAATACGAGGTCTCCATGTCGTCCATCTGGCAGCCTCGCGTGCGCAAGAAGTTCAGCGCCTCCGGCACGTCCGGCTCGTTCTTGAAGCCGAAGTGCACCGTCACCTGCCAGCAGTCGCGGCCCAGCGGCTCCATCTCGCAACGCTTCTCGAAACCGATCCACGGCACCTCGTGCAGCTTCACCGTCACGAACAGGTTGGTCTCGTGCAGCACCTTGTTGTGCTTCAGGTTGTGCAACAACGCATTCGGCGTCAGCCCCTGCTCGCTCACCAGGAACACCGCCGTGCCGGCCACCCGCGTCGGCGGACTCACGAACACCGCGTCGAGAAAACTCTTCAGGTCGATCGCGTCCTCGCGCAGGCGCTCGGCCATCAGCCGGCGACCCTGCTTCCAGGTCATCATGATCATGAACATCACGCCACCGATCACCACCGGGAACCAGCCGCCGTCGAACACCTTGATGACGTTCGCGCTGAAATAGGTGAAGTCGACCAGAAAGAAGAAGCCGGTCGCCGCCATGCTCAGCGGCCACGGGTACTTCCAGCCGTAACGGATCACGAAGAAGGTCATCGTGGTCGTGATCAGCATGTCGATCGTCACCGCAATGCCATACGCCGCCGCCAGCTTGCTGCTCGAGCCGAAGGTCACGACCGCCAGCACGATGCAGGCATACAGCCCCCAGTTGACGAACGGCACATACACCTGCCCCGTCTCCCGCACCGAGGTGTGCAGGATGCGCAGCCGCGGCAGGTAGCCGAGCTGCATCGCCTGCTTCGTCACCGAGAACGCCGCCGTGATCAACGCCTGCGACGCGATCACCGCCGCCAGCGTCGCCAGGCCGATCAGCGGGTACACCGCCCAGGGCGGCGCCATCTCGTAGAACGGGTTCTTCACGTTCTCCGGGTGCGCCAGCAACATCGCGCCCTGCCCGAAATAATTCAGCACCAGCGCCGGCATCGCGAGGCTGAACCACGCGAGACGGATCGGGCGCTTGCCGAAATGGCCCATGTCGGCATACAAGGCCTCGGCACCCGTCACGCACAACACGATCGAGCCGAGCGCGATGAACGCGATCGCCGGATGGCCCAGCAGGAAATCCAGCGCGTAATGCGGGCTCAGCGCCGCCAGCACGGCCGGGTTCGTCACGATCTGCGACAGCCCGAGCACCGCCAGCACCGCGAACCACAGCACCATCACCGGGCCGAACAGCTTGCCCACCGTCGCGGTGCCATGGCGCTGCACCAGGAACAGCAGCGTCAGCACCACCAGCGACAAGGGCACGATGTAGTGGTGCAGCCCGGGCGCCGCGACCTCCAGGCCCTCGATCGCGCCCAGCACCGTGATGGCCGGCGTGATCACGCCATCGCCGAAGAAGATCGCCGTGCCGAAGATGCCGACCATCAGCAGCCGCCTGCGCAGCACCGGCCGGTCCTTCACCGCCTGCGACGCCAGCGCGAGCATCGCGATCAACCCGCCTTCACCGTTGTTGTCGGCCCGCAGGATCAGCACCACGTACTTCACCGAGACCACCACCGTCAGCGTCCAGAACACCAGCGACAGCACGCCGTAGATGTTCTGCGGCGTCAACGGCACGTGACCGTGGGCGAAGACTTCCTTGAGTGCGTAGAGGGGGCTGGTGCCGATGTCGCCGTAGACGACGCCAAGGGCGCCCAGCGTCAGGGCGGCCAGGCTGGAGCTGGGACGATGCTGATTCACGTTCCACCGCGCCCGCCGAAGGGGCACGGCTCAATCCAAAGGACGGCCATTGTGCGCCCGTGGATACGCCCGGAAACAGATCGCCCGCCCCCACCCCCAAGGTGTCGGGGGTTGATGTTGCACTGCAGCAACGAGTGGTGTAGGGCCGAGCGCCGGGCCGCCCCAAGCCGGCCCGCATCCCCCCGGGGGATCGGCCGACGTACCCGTCGACCGAGGGGCTCCATCTACTCGTAGACCTCGGCGTCGGGGTCGGTCGCTTCCATTTCGTAGCTGGCCGCGAGCATGGCCAAGCGAGCGATCACTCCGTACATGTAGAAGCGATTCGGTGCACTGGCACCCGGCTTGACGCCCGGCTTGGGCAGCTGGTTCGACTCGGCGAAGGCCAGCGGCACGAAGCTCGCCCCGGGGGAATTCAGGTTCTCGTCGATGCCGCGCTCGGCGTTGACGCGGTAGAAGCCGCCAACCACGTAGCGGTCGATCATGTAGACGACCGGCTCGGCGACAGCGTCATTGACGCGCTCGTAGGTCGGCACGCCTTCCTGCAGGATGACCTCGCTGACCTCCTGGCCGTCCTTGATCACGCTCATCTTGTTGCGTGCCTTGCGGTTCAGGTCGACCAGGTCCTTCGGGTCGCGCACCGTCATGATCCCCATGCCGTAGGTGCCGGCATCGGCCTTCACGATGATGAACGGCTTCTCCTGGATGCCGTATTCCTTGTACTTGCGGCGGATCTTGCCCAGCAGCGCCTCGGCATTGCTCGCCAGGCATTCGGCGCCGGTGCCGTCGCTGAAATTGACCTCGCCGCAGCGGGCGAACATCGGGTTGATCAGCCACGGGTCCATGCCCAGCAGCTTGGCGAACTTCTTCGCGACCTCTTCATAGGCCTGGAAGTGGTTGGTCTTGCGGCGCACCGCCCAGCCGGCGTGCAGCGGCGGCAGCAGGTACTGCTCGTGCAGGTTCTCCAGCACCTTCGGGATGCCGGCCGACAGGTCGTTGTTCAGCAGGATCGTGCAGGGATCGAAATCCTTCAGCCCGAGGCGCCCGCGCGTGCGCAGCAGCGGCTCGACGGTCAGCGCGCTGCCGTCGGGCAGGTCGATCTGCGTCGGCGCCTTGATGGTGTCGTCCAGCGTGCCCAGGCGCACGTTCAGCCCGGCCTGGTGGAAGATCTGCATCAGGCGCGCCACGTTCATCAGGTAGAACGTGTTGCGGGTGTGCTTCTCGGGGATCAGCAGCAGGTTCTTGGCCTCGGGGCAGATCTTCTCGATCGCCGCCATCGCCGCCTGCACCGCCAGCGGCAGCATCTCGGGCGTCAGGTTGTTGAAGCCGCCCGGAAACAGGTTGGTGTCGACCGGCGCCAGCTTGAAGCCGGCATTGCGCACGTCGACCGAGGTGTAGAACGGCGGCGTGTGCTCCATCCATTCGAGGCGGAACCAGCGCTCGATGGCCGGCAGCGATTCGAGGATGCGCTGCTCCAGTTCGTTGATCGGGCCGGTGAGTGCAGTGATGAGATGGGGAACCATAAGAGCCCGTTGAACGCCTGGGGATCGCGGATTCTAGGCATCTGGGGTCGCCGCCGTCGATGGCAAGTGCGGAGGCCCCGGCCGGTGTGCGCCATGCGTCACGGCCGGCAGGGGCCCCCGGGCCGAAAAGGAAAAGGCCGCCCGGAGGCGGCCTTCCCTGTGTCCCGCGCGGACCGAAGTCCGCGCCTCTTCCCAAAATTACTGGTGATAAGCCGTCTCGCCGTGTGCCGAGATGTCCAGGCCTTCGCGTTCCTCTTCTTCCGTCACGCGCAGGCCGACCACCAGGTCAACGATCTTGAACGCCACCACCGAGACCACGCCCGACCAGACGACGGTCACGAGCACGGCCTTCAGCTGGATCCACACCTGGGCGCCGATGCCGTTGGAGGTGACCGAGGCCGTGACCCAGTCGCCGACCAGGCCGGGGCCGCCGAGCGATTGCGTGTTGAACACGCCCGTCAGCAGCGCGCCGACGATGCCGCCGACGCCGTGCACGCCGAACACGTCCAGCGAGTCGTCGGCACCGAGCAGCTTCTTCAGCGCGTTGACGCCCCACAGGCAGGCGAAACCGGCGACGAAGCCGATCACGATCGCGCCCATCAGGCCGACATTGCCGGCCGCCGGCGTGATCGCCACCAGGCCTGCCACCGCACCGGAAGCCGCACCCAGCATCGAGGCCTTGCCCCGCATCAGCGCTTCACCGATCGACCACGCGAGCACCGCGGCCGAGGTGGCCGTGAAGGTGTTCATGAAGGCGAGCACGGCGCTGTTGCCGGCTTCGAGCGCCGAACCGGCGTTGAAGCCGAACCAGCCCACCCACAGCAGCGAGGCACCGACCATCGTGAGCGTCAGCGAGTGCGGCGTGAACGCTTCCTTGCCGTAGCCGACGCGCTTGCCGACCATGTACGCACCCACCAGGCCCGCGACGGCGGCGTTGATGTGCACCACCGTGCCGCCCGCGAAGTCGAGCGCGCCCCATTGCCACAGCAGGCCGGCCTTCGAGTTCATCTCGTCGACGACGCCCGCGGCGCTGTACGCATCCGGGCCCATCCAGAACCAGACCATGTGCGCGATCGGCGCGTAGCTGAAGGTGAACCACAGCGCCATGAACAGCAGCACGGCCGAGAACTTGATGCGCTCGGCGAACGCGCCGACGATCAGGCAGCAGGTGATGCCGGCGAAGGTCGCCTGGAAGGCCGCGAACAGCAGCTCGGGGATGTAGACACCCTTGCTGAAGGTCGCGCCCATCGCGAACACGCCGGTGGCCGGATCGAAGATGCCCTTCATGAACAGCCGGTCGAGGCCGCCGACGAACTTGTTGCCTTCGGTGAAGGCCAGGCTGTAGCCGTAGATGGTCCACAGCACGACGATCAGCGAGAAGGTGACCATCACCTGCATCAGCACCGACAGCATGTTCTTGCTGCGGACCAGGCCGCCGTAGAACAGCGCCAGGCCCGGCACCGTCATCATGATCACGAGCAGCGTCGCGACGATCATCCAGGCGACGTCGCCCTTGTTGGCGACCGGCACGGCAGGCGCCGATGCGGCCGTTGCAGCGGACGCTGCGGCAGCCGGCGCGGAGGCCGCGTCAACCGCGGCCGCGGGCGCCGCGGCCGAAGCCGTGGCGGCGGGCGCGGAGGCCGCGTCCTGCGCCAGCGAGACGCCGGCGAAGCCCCAGGCAGCGAAGCCCAGGGCGAGTGTGGCAATGAGTTTCTTCATGGTTGTCTCTGTTGTAGTGTGCTCAGAGGGCGTCCTTGCCGGTCTCGCCGGTGCGGATGCGCACCACCTGCTCGAGGGGCGACACGAAAATCTTGCCGTCGCCGATCTTGCCGGTGCGGGCCGCGCCTTCGATGGCTTCGATCACGCGGTCGATCAGGCCGTCGTCGACGGCGGCCTCGATCTTGACCTTCGGCAGGAAGTCGACCACGTACTCCGCGCCGCGGTACAGCTCGGTGTGGCCCTTCTGGCGGCCGAAGCCCTTGACCTCGGTCACCGTGATGCCCTGGACGCCGATGGCGCTCAAGGCTTCACGCACTTCGTCGAGCTTGAAGGGCTTGACGATGGCAGTCACCATCTTCATGGAATGCTCCTGTTGGCAATGAATGGGTGGGGCTCGCGCAGGCGCGGGCTCACATCGACTTGGTGATCGTCAGGATGGCGCGCGCCTTGTTGATGTCGCCATAGAAGTCCTTCTTGGTCGCGCCGACGATCGCCGCGCCCGCCGAGAAGCCCGATCCGAGGTCCATCGTCGCGCCGAACTTGTAGTCGGCGTAGTTCTCGTAGCCGACGTCCTTCAGTTCACTCGACAGGCGCGTGAAGCCCATGTGGGCGTTCAGCGTCACGCCCTTGGCGACCTCGAAGTTGCCCGACAGGTCGAGGTAGCCGGTGTTGCGGCCCTTGGGTGCCGGCTGGCCCAGCAGCAGGCCGGCCGATTCGCCGAGGCCGAAGTAGTCCTTCGACACCGTGGTCGAGTACTTCAGCGACACCGGGCCGTAGCTCAGTGCGCCATAGAGCTCGGTGGTGTTGAAGTCGACGACCTTGTCCTTCTGCGAGTAGTAGTACTGCAGCACGCCGA
Organism: Rhizobacter sp. P2_H3; assembly: GCF_056403355.1. Lineage (NCBI taxonomy): Bacteria > Pseudomonadati > Pseudomonadota > Betaproteobacteria > Burkholderiales > Sphaerotilaceae > Rhizobacter > Rhizobacter sp. P2_H3. The sequence goes on from NZ_JBFUFQ010000231.1 coordinate 6,130, forward strand.
CATCGAAGCCGATGTCCTTCGCGATCTCGCCCTTGTAGCCGCCGTAGAAGTCCATCTCGATGCCGGAATTGGTGAACCCGATGCTCGAGTTCCAGTTGCCGACGTAGAAGCCGCTGTTCGCGTAGTCGAAGCCGCCCTGCACGGCCGGCTTGTTGTTGCCCTGGTCCTGGCCACGGTACTTGTAGTTCGTGGTCAGGCTGAAGTTGGTGGCCACGGCCGGCGCGGCGTCTTCGGCATGGACCGACACGGCGAACAGCGATGCCAGGGCCGAAAGGATCACGATCTTCTTCATGCAGATTTCTCCAGGCGTTTGAAACTGAGGGGGCCGGGGCCTCTGTGCAGCTTTTGTGCCATGGACTTTTTGGGGCGTGCGCGCCCCATCGGGGCTCATTCGGCAGCTTTCACGAGGCTGCGCTGCGGAAAACGCACCTCCGCGGTGCCGATTGACACAGCATGCACCCGATTGCCCGCTTCTGGTGCAATTCAGTGGCCGGGCCGGCGACCGGTACAGATGCCCCGTGTCGGAGGATCCCCTCCCTGGGCAGAATCGCGCCCCTCTCATCTGCGAAGCGGGGAAAGCGCATGACATTGGCCGTCGTCCACAGCCGGGCCCTCGATGGCCTGGCGGCACCCGAGGTCACCGTCGAGGTGCACCTGGCCAACGGCCTGCCGAACTTCACGCTGGTCGGGCTGGCCGACACCGAGGTGAAAGAGGCGCGCGAGCGGGTGCGCGCCGCGCTGCAGAACAGCGGCCTGGCCTTCCCGCACAACAAGCGCATCACCGTGAACCTGGCGCCGGCCGACCTGCCGAAGGAGTCGGGCCGCTTCGACCTGCCGATCGCGCTGGGCATCGTCGCGGCGCAGGGCGGGCTGGACCTGCAACGCCTCGCGCGCTTCGAGTTCGCCGGCGAGTTGTCGCTGGCCGGTGACCTGCGGCCGGTGCGCGGCGCGCTGGCAATGGCGCTCGCGCTGCAGACGCAGAGCACACCGGCACGCGCGCTGGTGCTGCCGGCCGCGAATGCCGAAGAGGCCGCGCTGGTGGCCGGCATCGAGATCCACGGCGCGAAGCACCTGCTCGAGCTGGTGCAGGCGCTGCGCCCGGACGACCCCGACGACCCCACGCCGCGCGAGCCGCTGCCGCGCGCACTGCCACCGCGCCCCGGCACGCCGGCGGCGCTGCCCGACCTGCGCGACGTGAAGGGCCAGAGCGGCGCGAAGCGTGCGCTCGAGATCGCCGCGATCGGCGGCCACAGCCTGCTGATGGTCGGCCCGCCGGGCACCGGCAAGTCGATGCTGGCGCAGCGCTTCGCCGGGCTGCTGCCGCCGCTGACGGCACAGGAGGCGCTCGAGTCGGCCGCGGTGCTCAGCATCAGCGGCAGCTTCCGCGCCGAGCGCTGGCGGCAGCGGGTGCTGCGCAGCCCGCACCACGGTGCGTCGGCGGTGGCGCTGGTGGGCGGCGGGTCGCCGCCGCGGCCGGGCGAGATCTCGCTCGCGCACCACGGCGTGCTGTTCCTCGACGAGCTGCCCGAGTTCCCGCGCGCCGCGCTCGAGGCGCTGCGCGAGCCGATGGAGACCGGCCGCATCACGATCTCGCGCGCGGCGCGGCAGGCCGACTTCCCGGCCCAGTTCCAGCTGATCGCGGCGATGAACCCGTGCCCCTGCGGCCACCTGGGCAACCCGCAGCGCGCGTGCCGCTGCTCGCCCGACCTGGTGCTGCGCTACCAGGCCCGCATCAGCGGCCCGCTGCTCGACCGCATCGACCTGCAGGTCGAGGTGCCTGCATTGCCCGCCGACGCCCTGGCCACCGCGCCCGATGGTGAGCCGAGCAGGCAGATCTGCGGGCGCGTCCAGGCCGCGCAGCAGCGTGCGCTGGCACGCCAGGGCTGCCGCAACGCGCAGCTGGCCGGCGATGCGCTCGACCTGCATTGCGCGCTCGACACGGCCGGCGCGGCCTTCCTGCGCGCGGTGTCGACCCGGCTCGGCTGGTCGGCGCGCAGCTTTCACCGCGTGCTGCGGGTGGCGCGCAGCATCGCCGACTCGGCAGGCCGCGAGGCCATCGAGAACGCCGACCTCGCCGAGGCCATCCAGTACCGGCGCGCGTTGTCGCCCGGGTGACGGCGCGCCTGAAGCGTGACGGCGCCGACGGCGAAGGACAAGCTTCTTTACCGTGACGCGACAGCGCCGAGACGCAGCACGCGGGGGGCCGTCTTAGCATCGCGGCCCGCATCCGTCGCCCGAGGCCCCATGACCCCGCCGAACCCCCTGAAGTGCGCCGTGTTCGCGCTCGGCGCCGCGTGCGCGCTCTCGATCGGCGTGGCACCGGCCCGTGCGGCACGCGCCGAGCCGAGCGCGACGCTGAACTTCCCCGACACCGACGTGGAGTCCGCGGCGCGCGCGATGGCCGCCATCCTGGGCCGTCCGATCTTCGTCGACCCGCGCGTCAAGGGAAAGCTGTCGCTCTACACCGAGCAGGGCGTGACGCCCGCGCAGGCGTACCAGATCTTCGTGGCCGCGCTGCGCGGGCTCGGGTCCGCGGTGGTCGAGTCGCGCGGCCTGCTGAAGGTGGTGCCCGAGGCCGAGGCCAAGCTGCAGACCGGCGTGGCCGGCGCAGGGCCGGCGCGTGCGCGCGGCGACCAGGTGGTCACGCAGGTGATCCCGCTGGTGCACGAGAACGCCAGCAACCTGGTGCCGGTGCTGCGCCCGCTGATCGCGCCGAACAACACCATCACGGCCAATGCCGGCAACAACACGCTGGTGATCACCGACTATGCCGAGAACCTGGAGCGGCTGCAGACCCTGATCGCCGCGCTCGACACGCCGAGCGCCACCGACGTGGAGGTCATCCCGGTGCACAACGCGATCGCCTCCGACCTGGCCGCGACGGTGCTGCGCATGACGGACAGCGCGGGCCTGGCGGCGGCTGCGCCGGCAGCGGGCGCCAGCGCGGCGGCGACCTCCATCGTCGCCGACCCGCGCCTGAACGCGCTGCTGGTG
>NZ_JBFUFQ010000232.1:0-9029 GCF_056403355.1 Rhizobacter sp. P2_H3
TGCACCTGCCGCAACTCGCACGGCCGCGGCGCCGGAGAAGGCGCAGCGCAAGCCCGTGCCCGCCAGGCGCGAACCTGCGCGCACCACCACGCCGGCCGCCGACGAGACGCCGGCCGTGCCGCTGAACGAGTTGCCCGCCGACGTGCGCCGCGAACTGCCCACGCTGGCCATCAGCGGCGCGACCTACTCGTCGAGCCGCGCGAGCCGCATGCTGATCGTCAACGGCCAGCTCTACCACGAGGGCGACATCATCGCGCCCAACGTGCACCTGGAGCAGATCCGGCTCAAGTCGGCCGTGCTGCGCTACAAGAACTACCGCTACAGCGTCGGCTACTGATTCCGGCGTACGCTGCGCCGCATCCGCCACTGCAGGAGAGAACGGCCATGAGCGACAAATCGATCCTCGAGCACATCAGCGCCCTCGTCGACGAGGAACAGCAACTGCGCGACGGCACGGCCGCGCCCGGCCAGAACGCCGAGCGCATCCGCCACATCGAGCACCAGCTCGACCAGTGCTGGGACCTGCTGCGGCAGCGGCGCGCCAAGCGCGAGTTCGGCGAAGACCCCTCCAGCGCGAAGGTGCGCGACGAGAAAACGGTCGAAGGCTACGAAGGCTGACACCAGGGCCCTCGTCACTTCACACAGGCTTCATCCGGCGTTCGACGACGCCGCGGACAGTGCGCCGGTGCCCACCACCGCGCGCCTCGCGCACTGTCCATGTCCCACCTCATCGTCCACGGCGGCCAGCCTCTTGCGGGCCGCCTCGTCCCGTCGGCCAACAAGAACGCGGTGCTGCCGATCCTGTGCGCGACGCTGCTGACGCGACAGCCGGTGCGCCTGCGCCGCGTGCCCGACATCACCGACGTGCGCAAGATCCTCGACGTGTTCCGCTCGCTCGGCAGCCGCGTCGAGGTCGACTTCAAGACCGGCGTGCTCGACCTGCACCACCGCAGCACGAACTTCGACGAGACCGTGCACCGCCTGCCGCAGGAGATGCGCTCGTCGATCATGCTGGTGCCGCCGCTGCTGGCGCGCTTCGGCGTCGCACGCATCGAGAGCGACGTGCAGGGTTGCACGCTGGGCGTGCGCGAGATCGATCCGCACGTCGAGGTGCTGCAGCGCTTCGGCGCGCGCGTCGAGCGCCGGCCCGACGCGCTGATCGTGCGCAGCGACGGCCCGCTGCGCGCGGCCGACCACTGGCTCGACTACGCGTCGGTCACCACCACCGAGAACTTCGTGCTGTGCGCGGCGCTCGCCGAGGGCAGCGCGACGCTGATGAACGCGGCCTCCGAGCCGCACGTGCAGGAGTTCTGCGAGTTCATGCGCCAGCTCGGCGCGCGCATCGAGGGCTGCGGCACCTCGCGACTGACGATCCACGGCGTCGACGCGCTCGGCGGCACCGACTACAGCTTCGCCGACGACTTCCACGAGGTGGTCACCTTCCTCGCGCTCGGCGCGATCACCGGCGGCGACGTGCGGGTGCGCAACACCGCCGCGCACCAGTTCCCGCTGATCGACCGCACGTTCGCGAAGCTGGGCGTGCGGGTGCTGCACGAGGGCGGCTGGTCGCGCACCGTCGTCGACGGCCCGTTGCGGGTGGCCGAGCCGTTCACGCAGAACATGCTGCCGAAGATCGAGGCCGCGCCCTGGCCCTACCTGCCGGTCGACCTGCTGCCGATCTTCATCGCGCTCGGCACGCGCGCGCACGGCAGCGTGATGTTCTGGAACAAGGTCTACGACGGCGCGCTCGGCTGGACCTCGGAGCTGTCGAAGTTCGGCGCGCACGCGTTCCAGTCCGACCCGCACCGCATCGTCACCTTCGGCGGCAAGCCGCTGTCGCCGGCCGAGGTCGAGAGCCCATACATCATCCGCGTCGCGATCGCGCTGCTGATGCTCGCGGCCAGCATCCCGGGCCGCTCGGTGATCCGCAACGCCGGACCGATCCGGCGCGCGCACCCGCAGTTCGTCGAGAACCTGTGTGCGCTCGGGGCGCGGATCGAGTGGGAATCTGGGGATTGAACGTGGGGGACTGATTCAGCGCGGCTCGGCGGCGAACACGAGATCGGTGCGCCACTTCGACATGTCGGGCTCGGTGTCCGGCCCGTCGAGGTAGAACTCGTAGCGCCCATCCCACGCCTCGGCGCTGCCGCCGCGCGCCTGCTTGCGCCATGCCACCTGGTGCTGCTGGCCCCAGGCGAGCAGGTAGGCGGTGGCCGGCATCAACTCCTCGGGGTGGCCGGTGTGGCGCATCGTCACGTAGCTGCCGGCAGGAACGGTGCCCGATCGCACCCGCGCATCGCCCGCGGCCGGCTTGCCGACGAGCGTGCCGACGTCGATCTCCATCTGTCCGCCCATGTCGATCACGTTGTAGCGGAAGAACAGCGGGCCGGCCGGCGGCACGCCGTGCGCCTGCAGCCACTCGAAGAGCTGCGGGATCAGCGGTACCACCTTCGACTCGATTTCGCCCATCCGCACCTCGGTGCGGATGAACATGCAGGGCTGCTCGGTGCGCTGTTCGAAGCGCGGGGTCGTGAGGGTCGTCATGCGAGGCTCCTTCCTTCAGGTTGGGTCAGTCTCCATCCGCATCCGTGAACTCGATCGTCACCTTCCACGCCGTCGCGATCGGCGGGTCGATCACCGCGCGCAGCGCGACCAGCGCCTTCACCGGTGCGGCGATGCGCGCCGGCGTCCAGGTGGCGGCGTCGACCGGCAACGCCGCGATGGACTGCCGCACCGCGGTCACCGCGCGCCGCAGCGCCGGCCCGTGCGGCTTCGCGAGGCCCTGCTCGGCCAGCACGTCGTCCAGCCCCCAGCGCGGGCCACCTTGTGTGTACGCGAGGCCCGGCGTCTGCCCGAGCAGCAGCTGCGCGACGCCATCCACATGCGCCAGCAGGAACTCGCGCGTGTGCCTGGTGCGCATGCTGTCGAAGTTCTCCAGCGCGTCGCGCTGCCCCGGCACCTGCAGCGCCTGCGCACGGGCCGCCTTCTCGAGCTTCTTGCCGCGCAGCAGCTCGACGCTGCCGACCAGCAGGTTCAGGATCAGCTTCTTCGCCGCCGGCACGTCGGGCGGCGTCGCCGAACGCCAGCGGTCGGCTTCGGTGCGCCAGCCGGCCAGCAGCAGGCCCACCTCCTCCTTCAGCGCCATCGCGATGCGCAGCGTGTAGCGGCACAGCGCCGGGCTGCGCAGCACCGGCGCCTGCGGCTCGGTGCCGGCCGGGAACAGCAGCCACTCCAGCGCTGGCAGGCCCCGCACCGCCGTGCCCCAGCGTTCCATCGCGTCGTTCGCCGCCGGGCCGGTCATCGGTGCGGTCGCGGTGACGGTGGCCGCCTGCTGGATCACCTTCGGCCGGGTCGGCCAGAAATCGATCGCCTTCGAGCTGCGCCGCGCAAGCGTCGGCCCCATCTGCAGCGCCTCCAGCCGGCGCCAGCTGAGCATCGCCTGCAGCCACAGCGCCTGGCTCTCCTTCAGCTGGGCCGGGGTCGGCTGGCCGCCGGCCGCCATCGCCGCCTCCAGCACCGCCACCAGCCCGGCCGCGCTGCGGTCCAGCGCCTCGTAGGCCGGCACGGCCCACTGGTCGTGCAGCATCTGCATCCAGGTGACGAACGGGTCGGTGGCCGCGCGGGCCCCGGCCGGCACGGCCGACAGCGCGGCGATCGACGCCAGCCGCCACAGCGCCGCGCGGCGTGCCGGGAGGGCGCGGGGCAGGCGGTGAACCGGGCTCGGAGGCATCGGCAGATTATGGACAAAGTCACACTTCGCGCGTGTCTTTTCCCCGCTGGCGCCGCCCCCCTGCCCGGGGGACGACCCCCTGCCCGGGTGGTGTTTTCTGACAAGTCCCTATGGTGCAATGCGACGCCTTTTCCCTCGGCGGAGCGTCTTCCGACCTCGCCGAACCGCCTGCACTCCGAGCCGCATGACCCGATCCGACACCACCGCCGTCCCCGCCTCGTTGCCCCCGCGCAACCTGACGGTCGACGGCCTGCGCGGCATCGCGGCGATGCTGGTGGTGCTGTACCACCTCTACCTCAACACCGAGACGCTGCTGCGTCCCTTCATCCCGGATGCGCTGCACGCGCTGATCGGCAGCTTCGGCGCCACCGGCGTCAACGTGTTCTTCGTGCTGAGCGGCTTCGTGATCTCGATGAGCCTGCGCGACGCGCCGCTGTCGGGCCGCTATGTCGCGATGTTCGCGCTGCGCCGCTCGGTGCGGCTCGATCCGCCGTACTGGGCCACCATCGTGCTGTGCATCGCGATGGCCAAGCTGTCGGCGCTGCTGTTCGCCGAACTCGCCGGCCGCGGCCAGTTCTCCGCCGCGCAGATCGTCTCGCACCTGTTCTACCTGCAGGACATCCTCGGCTACGGCAGCATCTCGGCGGTGTTCTGGACGCTGTGCATCGAGCTGCAGTTCTACCTCGTGCTGGTGCTGGTGCTGACCGCCGCGCACGACCCGGCGCAGCCGCGCAGCCGCCCGATCCTTGCGATCGCCGCGCTGACCGCGTTGTCGCTGGTGCTCGCGGTCGGCCAGATCAAGCTGCCGGTCGACGGCCTGTTCGTGCGCTACTGGCACATGTTCGGGCTGGGCGCGCTGACCTGCTGGTGCGTGTTCGGCGACCTGTCGTGGCGCTGGTGGTGGGCGCTGGTCGGCGTCGAGCTCGCCGTGGTGTTCGGCAGCGCGCCGTCGCTGCCGCACCTCGCGCCGGTGCTGGCCGCCATCGTGATCGTGCTGTCGCGGCGCTGGGTGGCGGCGCGCGGCTGGCTCAGCGGCGCGGTCCACCAGTTCCTCGGCAAGCTGTCGTACAGCCTGTACCTGATGCACCCGATCGTCGGCTGGAGCACGATCTCGGTGCTGAAGAAGCTGTTCGGCGACCACCCGTCCGTGCCGCTCGGCCTGCTGTACATGGCCTGCGGCATCGCCACGAGCGTCATCGCCGCGTGGATCCTCTGGCGTGCCGTCGAGCTGCCGGCCATCCGCTGGAGCAAGCGGGTACCGATGCCGCATGCCGGCGCGCCCACGGTGCGCACGGCCGTTGCCACCTGAGCCGGCCACCGCCATGTCCTCCACCTCCAAGGAAGTCGGCCGCTTCTTCAAGCACTCGGGCATCTATGCCATCGGGAATGCGCTGAACCGCGTCGGCGCCTTCCTGCTGCTGCCGATCTACACCCGGCTGCTGTCGCCGGCCGAGTACGGCACGCTGGAGACGCTGTACCTGGTGTCCACCGTCGTGTCCGGCGTGCTGGGCGTCGGCATTGCGCACGCCACGCTGCGCTTCTACTTCGACTACAAGGACGCCGCCGACCGCCGCTCGGTGGTCAGCACCAACCTGATGGCCTCGCTGGTCATCTCGATCGCCGGCGTGCTGCTCGTCTCGCTGTTCGCCAACCCGATCGCCGCCTGGCTGTTCAACGGCCAGTCGCTCGGCCGGGCCTTCCAGTGGATGCTCGCCACCATCGTGTTCGAGCTCGCCTCGCAGGTCGGCCTCGCCTACGTGCGCGCGGTCGAGCGCTCGATGCTGTTCATCGTCGTCTCGTTCGTGAAGCTGGTGGTGCAGGTGATCGCCAACTCGATCGCGCTGATGCACTTCAACGCCGGCGTCGAGGGCGTGATGGCCGGCAACTGCCTGACCGTCGCGCTCGGCTTCGCGGTGCTGTCGTGGGTGACGCTGCGCGAGTGCGGGCTGCGCTTCGAATGGGCCAAGCTGATGCCGGTGCTGCGCTACAGCCTGCCGCTGCTGTGGACCACGATGGTGGGCATCGTCGCGAGCACCGCCGACCGCTTCCTGCTGCAGTCGCTGGTGTCATTGGAGGCGCTGGGCATCTATGCGCTCGCGCTGAAGCTGTCGAAGCTCGCGTCCGACCTGGTCGGCGAGCCGATCAACCGCGCCTACGGCGCCTTCCGCTTCACGATCATGGAGCGCGACGACGCCGGCATCATCCAGGCCCAGGTGGTGCGCTACCTGGCCGTGATCCTGTCGCTGATCGGGCTGGCCATCGTGCTGTTCGCCGGCGACGCGCTGCGCCTGATCGCCGCTCCGGCCTACTGGAGCGCCGCGCGCTACCTGCCGTGGCTGGTGCTGGCCGCGGTGCTGCAGGTGCTGACCTACCCGCTGCAGACCGGCATCTACTACCAGAAGAAGTCGAGCAGCATCTTCCACATCGCGCTCGCCGCCTGCCTCGTCGGCCTGGCGCTGGGCGTGCCGCTGATCTGGGCCTTCGGCATCCTCGGCGCCTGCCTGACGGTGCTCGGCGTCTCGATCGTCTCGCTGGTGATGACCGACCGCATCAGCCAGCGCCACTTCCCGGTGCACTATGAATGGCGCAAGCTCGCCACGCTGCTCGCGCTGGTGGTCGCCGTCGCGATCGCCGGCCAGGCGGCCGACCAGCTGCCGCTGCTGTGGAGCCTGCCGCTGCGCTTCGTGCTCGGCGCCGCGTTCCTGGTCGGCATCGTCGCGACGCGCGTGATCGAGCCGGCCGAGCTGGCCGCGGCGCGCGCGAAGCTGATGCAGCGCCTCGGCCGGCCTTCCGGGGCAGCCGCATGAGCTTCGCGGTACTCCCCATCTGGCTGTTCCTCGGCAGCCTGCTCGTCGCGCCGCAGCTGTGGTGGTCGCCGCTGCTCGGGCTGCGCGTCGACTACATCGTCTACCCGATGTGGCTCCTGGTGCTCGCGTCGCGCGGCCGGCTGGGCGAGGTATTCCGCTTGCGCACGCAGGACTATTTCTTCCTGCTGATGTACGTGTGGATCTTCCTGAGCGTGATGGTCGCCGGCCTCACCGACATCGGCCAGTTCTACCTCGTCTACTACGCGAAGCTGTTCCTGGTGTACCGCCTCGTCAGCGCGACCATCAGCGACGTGACCGACCTGAAGCGCACCGGCTATGCGCTGATAGCGCTCGCGCTGCTGATCGCGATCGAGGGCATCCAGCACATGAACAACCCCGAAGGCATCGGCTGGGCGGGGCAGAGCTATGCGTGGATCGACGGCTCGGCCTCGTCGATCGGCCTGAAGTCGCGCATCCGCTGGATCGGCATCTTCGACGGCCCCGGCGTGTTCTGCGTGATGTTCACCGCCGCCGCGCCGTTCGCGTTCCAGTACATGGTGAGCCCGTACGCGCTGTGGCTGCGCGTGGCCGCCGCCGTCGGGCTGACCTTCCCGCTGCTGCTCGCGGCCTTCTACACCGGCTCGCGCGGCGGCATCCTGGCCACCGCGGCGATGGTCGGCATGTTCATCGTCTCGCGCTTCAGGATCAGCCTGGGCAAGCTGGTGATCGCGGCGGCCTGCGGCGGCATCGCGCTGGCGGCGGCCCCGTCGTACCTGACCGAGACCAAGGACGCCAACAACTCGGCGCAGGGCCGCGTCGAGATGTGGGCGATGGGCCTGCAGATGGTGCAGGAGAGCCCGCTGTTCGGCGTCGGCAAGGGCAACTTCGCCGTCTACACCCGCAAGCTGGTCGCGCACAACTCGGCGCTGGAGGCGATGGGCGAGACCGGCTTCCCCGGCATGTTCCTGTGGATCGCGATCATCTACATGGGCTTCAAGCACGTCATCGTGCGGCTGCGCGAGACGGTCGACCCGACCGAGAAGCAGGCACTGCTCGCGGTGATGATGAGCCTGTCGGGCTACCTGATCAGCTCGCTCTTCGTCTCGCTCGAGACGGAGATCATGTATTTCCTCCTGGGAATGACGGCCGCAGTGGGCCGCTTCACCACACAACCCGTGGGATTCACCCGCAAGGACTTCATGTTCATCGTGGCCTTCCAGGTCGCGTACTACATGGCCTTCAAGGTGTTCATCATGGGGTACTACTAGCAGTAACCGGAGCGAGGGGACACCATGGGCGGCAAGCAGGCGATGCTCGCGAGGTGGCTGGACATGGCCGGGGTGACCCGCGCGCGCCTGCGCAGCGGGCCGAGCGGGCTGACGATCCTCGCGTACCACCGCATCCAGGACCTGGCCGACGAGTCGCGTTTCGCGGCCGACCCCGAGCTCGTCAGCGCGAGCGTCGCCGAGTTCCGCCGCCAGCTCGCCTTCCTGCGCGAGCACTGGAACCCGATCGGGTTGTCGAACGCGATGGACGTGATCGAGCGCGGCCAGGCGCTGCCGCCGCGCAGCGTCGCGATCACCTTCGACGACGGCCACCTCGACAACTACACCCACGCCTTCCCGCTGCTGCGCGAGATGAACGTGCCGGCGACCATCTTCCTGTCGACGCAGTACATCGGCAGCCGCGAGCCGTTCTGGTTCGACCGCGTGTCGACGCTGCTGTTCTGCGCACCCGCCGGCGCGTTGCGGCTGCCGCTGGCCGACGTGACGCTGCAGCTCGGCGACATCGCGTCGCGCCGCGCCGCCTCCGACCGGTTGCTGTCGGTGCTGAAGCGCCTGGCCGACGAGCGCCGCCGCGACGCGCTGCAGGAGCTGGAGGCGCTGCTCGCGCGCCACGCGGTGCCGGCCGACGCGGCGCCCGCCTCGGCGCTGGACTGGGACCAGGTGCGCGAGATGACGCAGCACGGCATCGAGTTCGGTTCGCACACCGTCACGCACCCGGTGCTGTCGATGCAGACCGAAGAGCGCGTGCGCTTCGAGCTGTCGCAGTCGCGCGAGACGATCCGCCGCGAGACCGGGCAGCGCGCCGACCTGCTCGCCTACCCGGTCGGCAAGACCTACACCTTCAACGATCGCGTCGTCGCGATCGCGAAGGAATGCGGCTACCGCGCCGCGCTCGCCTACATCGACGGCGTCAACGACCCGAGCTGCGCCGACCGCTTCGCGCTCAAGCGCATCGCGGTCGAGCGCTACATCCCGCATCCCCTGTTCATGGCCCGCATGACCTTTCCCGGAATCTTCGTCTGATGGCCGCATCCGCGTTCGCTTCCCCGGTGGCGCCGGCGATCTCGCAGCCGGCAGCGCTGCACAACGTCCCTGCGTGGCAGGAGGGCTGGGAGCTGCTCGTCGGGCCGCTGGGCGGGCGCGCGATCGTCTGCCTCGACGACGGCGGTCCGGCCATCACCGCGCTGGCGCAGCGCTGCGCGCGGG
>NZ_JBFUFQ010000233.1:0-8867 GCF_056403355.1 Rhizobacter sp. P2_H3
CCCGTCTTTATTGGCGCTCCACAGACTCCCCGCACGCGCCTTGTGCCACCGCCCTGCCTTTGGGTAGGTGACAAGCGAACAAGTGGGGGTTGATGCCCGGGCTGTCGCCCGAGCTGCGCGCATCGAGCTACTGGTTCGGCAAAGGCGCGGGTGGGGGATGTGGGGAGCGCCAATCAGGACGGGGCGCCGGAGCTGTGCAGTTTGAAGGCCCGCGCGCGCCAGCGCGCTTCGTGCACTGACTGTCGCCCACTGTTTGACCACAACGAACGAAGTGAGTGGAGGGAGTTTGGGCGACGGGCCTTCAAACTGCACAGCGCAGGGGAGTCGACGCGCCCCGCGCGGCGACCGCACCGGCCGGCGAGCCCCACATCCCCCACCCGCGCCTTTGTTCGCGCCGATGCCGTCAGTCCGGCGGTCACCGACTCGCTACCAAGGCGTCACGGGCGGCACCTCGCACGGCCCCGGCATGTCGATGGTCTTGAAGTCCGACGGCCCGACGATCTCGATGTACTCCATGTCGGGCGAGTAGTCGAACAGGTAGTGCACGATGCCAGGGCGCTGGTGCACGCAGTCGCCGGCCGAGACCAGCGTCTCCTGGTCCTCGTACATGAACTTCGYCCACCCCTTGGTCATGATGACGATGTGGAACTCCGCCTCATGACGGTGCCAGCCGGTGCCCTTTTCGGGTGCCATGTTGGCCTTGACCAGCTGCGCCAGCACCCGGCCCCGGGTGGCTTCCTCGACGCCGAGGTCGCGGTACAGGAAGAAATCCCGCAGCCCGTCGCTGCGCCAGGCGGTGTCGCCCGGCTTCACGTGTGAGAACTTCGTGGTGGCGCTGTCCAGCATCGCGAACCTCCAGCGTTCAAACGGTGCCCGGCGGCATGCATGAAGCGTTCCACGCCGGGAGTTAAAGTCTCGCGCGACGACAGGGGAACACCATGACGAAATCAGCGATCGGGCTGCTGGTGCTGGGCTGCATGGCCGGCTGCGCCAACTACGAACCGCCCAAGGCCTGGGAAAAAGGCCATCTCGCGAAGCCCGAGATGACGATGGGCGGCGATGCGCTGGAGCAGCGCTTCGAGCAGCACATCTACACCAGCAAGGAAAACGCGTCCGGTGGCTACGGCGTCGGTGGTGGAGGCTGCGGATGCAACTGACCGCCCCCTTCGGCACCCTGGTGCTCGCCGCGTTGGCCTTGCCCGGCGTCTGGCATTCGTCAGCGCGGGCCGAGAACGCCCCCGAGCAAGGCCTCATCGGCCTACGCTTCCTGAACTACCAGGACTCGCAACCCGGCTGGAAACGCATCACGGTGAACTCGCCATCGTTCCTGCTCGTCGCGCCGCTCGGCCGCGACTGGGGCCTCGAGGCGACGGCCACCGTCGACCACGTGTCGGGCGCGACGCCGCGCTACCACAGCAGCGTGTCCGGCGCGTCGACGATGGACGACGAGCGCAAGGCCKGCGACCTGAAGGTGACGCGCTATTTCCAGCGCTCGTCGCTGTCGCTGGGCGGCGCCTACTCGACCGAGCACGACTACCTGTCGCGCGCGTTCTCGGTGGCCGGCACGCTGTCGAGCGACGACAACAACACCACCTGGAATGCCGGCTTCGGCCATGCCGGCGACAAGATCGACCCGACCGCGGGCGGCGAGACCGGCAACATCCGCGACGAGCGCAAGCGCACCAACGACTTCATCGTCGGCGTCACGCAGGCCGTCACCGGCGACGACCTGGTGCAGGCCAACCTGACGCACAGCCGCAGCACCGGCTACCTGAACGATCCGTACAAGGCGCTCGATGCGCGCCCCAGCGAGCGCCGCCAGACCGCGCTGCTGCTGCGCTGGAACCACCACTTCGCCGGCGACGGCTCCACGTTGCGCACCAGCTACCGCGCCTACAACGACAGCTGGCAGGTGAAGGCGAGCACGCTGCAGCTCGAATGGTTCAAGCCGGTCGGCGGCGGCGTGAGTCTCGCGCCGCTGCTGCGCTACTACACGCAGAGCGCCGCGTCGTTCTACACCGATCCGGTGTACGACACGACGCTCGGCGCGCCGTTCCCGGTTGGCTGGGATGCCACCGCGTACAACTCGCCGGACCAGCGCCTGTCGGCCTTCGGCGCGTTCACGCTGGGGCTGAAGCTGCAATGGGCAGTCGATGCGCTGTGGACCTTCGACCTGAAAGGCGAGGCCTACCAGCAGCGCGGCGAGTGGCGCGCCGGCGGCGAGGGCTCGCAGGGCCTGGAGCCGTTCAAGGCGCGCATGCTGCAGGTCGGCATCAGCCGCAAGTTCTAGCGTGACGACCGTGTCCCACCCGATGTCGGCGCGCGCCGAGGCGCAGCCCGACGACCTCGGCTTCGGCTTCAGCGCGATGGCCTGCGAATGCGAGATCCGCATCGCCGCCCTCGGCCGCAAGAAGGCCGAGCCGCTCGCGCGCGAGGCGATCGCCGAGGTGCGACGCATCGAATCGAAGTTCTCGCGCTATCGCGAGGCGAGCGTGGTGTCGCGCATCAACGCGGCGGCGGGCAGCGGCCGGCCGGTCGAGGTCGACACGGAGACGGCCGACCTGCTCGACTTCGCCGCGCAGCTGCATGCGAGCAGCGGCGGGCTGTTCGACATCACCTCGGGCATGCTGCGCCAGGCCTGGGATTTCAAGGCGCAGCGCAAGCCCGCCGACGGGCAACTCGAGCAGCTGCTGCCGCGTGTCGGCTGGAACAGGTTGCGTTGGCTGCGGCGCGGTGCAGGGCAGGCCGGCCGCATCGAGCTGCCGATGGCCGGCATGGAGCTCGATTTCGGCGGCTTCGGCAAGGAGTACGCGGCCGATCGCGCCGCGACGCTGCTGCAGTCGCGCGGCGTGCGCCACGGCATGGTCAACCTGGGCGGCGACATCCGCCTGATCGGCCCGCGGCCCGATGGCCGGCCCTGGGTGCTCGGCGTGCAGCACCCGCGGCACGAGCGCGCGCTGATCGCCCGCATCGACCTCGGCGACGGCGCGCTCGCGACCAGCGGCGACTACGAACGCTTCTTCGAGCACGAGGGCGTGCGCTACTGCCACATCCTCGATCCGCGCAGCGGCATGCCGGTGTCGCACTGGCAGTCGGTCAGCGTGGTGGCGCCGGCCTGCCTGGCGGCCGGCGCGCTGACGACGATCGCGATGCTGCTGCAGGCGGACGCGCTGGCGTTCCTGCAGTCGCAGAACGTCGGCTACCTGGCGGTCGATGCGCAGGGGGGCATCCATCGCCATGAGCTGTGGCAGCGCGGCGAGAGCGAGGCAGCCTCGGCATGAGCGGGCTCCCTCGACGAGCCATGCTTGCGGCGGCAGGTGCCATCGCGGCGACAGCCACGCTGCCCGCGTCGGCCGCGAGCCGCTGCTTCGGCACGGTGGCCAAGGGCCGCCTCGAAGACGGCGTCGCGCTGCCGGCAGCCGGCGCCAACTTCTCTGCCTACAGCCGGCTCGGCGTGACGGCCGGCCGCACGCATGTGCATTCGACGGTGCGCGACATCGTGGTCGACGCGTATGTGCAACTCGCGGCCGTGCTGCCCGGCACGGTGTTCGTCTACGGCGAGACCGGCTGGGCCGGCGGCGGACGGATCCGCCCGCACCGCAGCCACCAGAACGGGCTGTCGGTCGACTTCTTCGTGCCGGTGCGCAACGCGGCCGGCGTGTCGGTGCCGCTGCCCACCGGTGTGACGAACAAGCTCGGCTACTCGATCCGCGCGGCGAGTGGTTGCGCGAGCACGTCGAGTTCATGAAGGGCCGCGCCTGGGTGCGGCACGACGAGCACTACCACGTCGATTTCCGGGTCGCCTGCGCGCCGCTGGCCTGACGCGCCTCAGGGCTGGGGCGACAGGTGCAGGTGGCGCAGCTGCCAGCCTGACGCCGCGCAGGTCCACACCATCGTGAACGCGAGACGGCCGGGCGAGGGCGCGGCATCTGCCGTGCCGATGCCACCCAGCCGCGTGCCGGTGACGAGCGCGGTGTCGCCGAAGCGCTGCAGCGTGAGGTCGGCGGCGCGCAGGTCGATCTGCCGGCCCGACTTGAACAAGCCCTCGAAGGCCTTGGCGTCGAGGTGCAGCAGGGCCTTCGATTCCGGCACGGTTTCGGTGAAGCCTTCGGCGGGCAGGTAGCGCGCGACGGCGGCGAGGTCCTTCGCGCTGATCTTCGCGAAGAAGTCGGCGGTGGCGTCGATCGGGTCGACGACGACGGCATCTGCCGCGGCGGCCGGGAGCGGGGCGTTGAACAGCGTCATCGCGAGCAGGATCCCGGGGAGGCGTTGGCAGGGCTTCATGCGGTGCGTGTCCCGGCGACCTCGAAACCCACGGCGCGCAGCGCGGCTTCGGCCGCCTGCTGGTCCTGCAGCGCGTTGCCGCCCGAGATGCCGATGCCGCCGACCACCCGGCCGTCGTGGACGATCGCGCAGCCGCCGCCGACCGCCACCAGCCGTGGCCGGTGTGCGAGCGGTGCGACGACCGGATCCTGGACGATGCCGTTCCACACATGGGTGCCGAGGCCGAACGAGGCGGCGGTCCAGGCCTTGTCGATCGCAACGTCGACGGTCAGGAACGCGGCGCCATCGCTGCGGTCCAGCGCCTTCAGGTGGCCGCCGGCATCGGTGATCGCGACCGTGGCGTCGATGCCGATGTCGCGGCAGGCGGCGCGCGCGGCGTCGAGCAGGCGTGCGGCGGCGTCGCGAGCGATCGACGCGGACGCGACGGTGAGGGGAATCTGCGAGTGGGGCATGGATCTTCCAGTGAGTCGTTGAGGCAGCGAGGCCCGAACTCTAGAATCGCAATCCTTGATTGATAAGACTGCGCTGGAAGTATCAATTTCAAATGAAGGTTGACAATATCGCGGACTTCGAGGTGCTGGTGCAGACCGCGCGCGGCGGCTCGCTGACGGCGGCCGCGGCGGCACTCGGCATCACGCCTGCGGCCGCCAGCGCGATGCTGAAGCGGCTGGAGACGCAGCTCGGCACGCGGCTGTTCGAGCGCTCGACGCGCGCGATGCGGCTGACCGCGCAGGGGCAGACGCTGCTCGGCTATGCGACGCGGGCGTTCGAGCTGCTGGCCGAGGGCGAATCGCAGGTCACCGAGGAGCGCGGCGCGCTGGTCGGCAGCCTGCGTGTCGCGGCGCCGTCGGACCTGACGCGCACCACCCTGCTGCCGTGGTTCAGCGAGTTCATGGCCGTGCACCCGGGCCTGCAATTGGTGCTCAGCGTCGGCGACCGGCCGAAGGATGTCGTGCGCGACGATGTGGATGTCGCGTTGCGCTACGGCACGCCGGCCGACTCCGGCCTCGTCGCGCGGCTGCTGGTGCCGTCGCGGCCGGTGCTGTGCGCGTCGCCCGACTACCTGCGCCGCCATCCCGCGCCGCAGGTGCCGCAGGACCTGCTGCAGCACAACTGCCTGACCTTCGACCGCGGCGGGCGCAACTTCCGCAGCTGGCGCTTCGGGCGGGAGGGCCAGTGGGTCGACGTGCGGGTGCGCGGCGACCGCACGGTCGACGATGCGTCGCTGGCCCGCGAATGGGCGCTGGCCGGCGCAGGCGTGCTGCTGAAATCGCAGATCGACGTCCGCAACGACCTGCTGAGCGGCGCGCTGCTGCCCTTGCTGCCCGACTGGGAGACCGAGCCCTATCCGCTGCATGCGCTGCTGCCGAGCGGGCGCTTCGTGCCGGGGCGGGTGAGGGCGCTGGTGGACTTCCTCGCGAAGAAGTTCGATTCGCTCGCGTGATGGCGTGCTTCAGGCCGCTGTCGCCCGGATCGTCAACCGAGGTGCGCCGGCCCGCATGCGGCCGATCACGGCGGCCTGGCCGAAGCCCGCGGCGTGGAAACTCGCGAGCACCTTGTCGACCGCCTCCGGCGCGCAGCTCACGAGCAGGCCGCCACTGGTCTGCGGATCGGTGAGCAGCGCCTGCTGCCACGGCTGCAGCCCGGGCGCGAGCGTCACATCGGCCCCGTAGCCCGCCCAGTTGCGAGCCGACGCGCCGGTCGCGATGCCGCTGCGCGCATGTGCGGCGGCCGATTCGATCAACGGCACCTCAGCGAAATCGAGCTCTGCCGCCAGGCCCGAGCCGCGGCACACCTCCAGCAGGTGGCCGGCCAGCCCGAAGCCGGTCACATCGGTCATCGCGTGCACGCCGTCGAGCGCGCCCAGTTCGCTGCCGACGCGGTTCAGCTGCGTCGTGTGGCGCAGCATCTCCGCATACCCCGCCGCATCCAGCACACCCTTCTTCAGCGCGGCCGACAGGATGCCGACGCCGAGCGGCTTGCCCAGCACCAGCACGTCGCCGTCGCGCGCGTCGGCGTTGCGGCGCACCCGGTCGGGGTGCACCAGGCCGAGCGCGACCAGCCCGTAGATCGGCTCCAGCACGTCGATCGAATGGCCGCCGGCGATCGGGATGCCGGCTTCGCGGCAGATGCTCGCGCCGCCCTCAAGGATCGCGCCGATGACGGCCGGCGGCAGCTTGTCCAGCGGCATGCCGACCAGCGCCAGCGCCATGATCGGCGTGCCGCCCATCGCGTAGATGTCGGAGATCGCGTTCGTCGCCGCGATGCGGCCGAAGTCGCGCGGGTCGTCGACAATCGGCGTGAAGAAGTCGGTGGTGGCCACCAAGGCCTGCTGGTCGTTCAGCCGGTACACCGCCGCATCGTCGGCGGTCTCGGTGCCCACCATCAGCTCGGGCGGCACCAGGCCCTGCGGCGCGCGGGCGAGGATGTCGGCCAGCACGCCGGGTGCGATCTTGCAGCCGCAGCCACCGCCGTGAGAGAAGGACGTGAGTCGGATGGGTTCGGTCATCATCATCGAAGTGTCGATCAAAAAATGCCGGGGGGCACGCCGTTGAGCCACAAGCCCACCACGGTCGAGGACCTGCCGTCGTTCAGCGTGCTGATCGACGTGCGCACGCCGGCCGAGTACGCGCTCGACCACATCCCCGGCGCGATCAACTGCCCGGTGCTCAGCGACGACGAGCGCCGCATCGTCGGTACCACCTACGTGCAGGTGTCCGCCTTCGAGGCCCGCAAGATCGGCGGCGCGATGGTGGCGCGCAACATCGCCCGCCACCTCGACGAACTGATGCGCGACAAGCCGCGCGACTGGCGTCCGCTGCTCTATTGCTGGCGCGGCGGCCTGCGCAGCGGCAGCTTCGTCAACTGGCTGCGGCTGGTCGGCTGGGATGCGCAGCAGCTGAAGGGCGGCTACAAGTCGTGGCGCGCGCACGTGATCAGCGAGCTGGCCACGCGCGCACCGGCGCTGCCGCTGCGCGTGCTGTGCGGCCCGACCGGCAGCGCGAAGACGCGCGTGCTGCACGCGCTCGCGCAGCAGGGCGAGCAGGTGCTCGACCTGGAGGCGCTGGCGGCCCATCGCGGCTCGGTGCTCGGCGACCTGCCCGGCACCGTGCAGCCGTCGCAGAAGGGCTTCGAGACGCAACTGCTGCACGCGCTCGAGGGGCTCGATCCGCAGCGGCGCATCTGGGTCGAGGCCGAGAGCCGCCGCATCGGCCGCCTGACGGTGCCCGAACCGCTGCTGCAGCGCCTGCGCGAGAGCCCGGTCGTCGAGATCGCGGCGACGCGCGAGGCGCGGCTTGCCTACCTGCTGCGCGACTACGCCTGGCTCGGCGACGACCCGCAGCGCCTGGCCGACAAGCTGGGTGGCCTGCGCGAACTGCTGCCGAAGGAGACGCTGGCGCAGTGGCAGGCCTGGGCACGGCAGCGCGAGCTGCCGCCGCTGTTCGAGGCGCTGATGGCCCGGCATTACGATCCGCTCTATGCGCGCTCGCAAGGGCGCCAGCTCGAACGCATCGGCCAGGCGCAGCGCGTCGAGGCCGACGACCTGTCACCCGATGGCATCGCGGCACTCGCGCTGCGCATCGCCTCCCTTTCCTGAACCCCGTGGGACCCACCGATGAAACACGCGCTCCAACACCTGCTCGCCGCCTTGTCACTTGCGTTGATCGCCGGCACCGCTGCGGCGCAGACCGCCACGCCCGGCGTGTTGCGCGTCACCGCGATCCCCGATGAATCGCCGACCGAGCTGGCGCGCAAGTTCGCGCCGCTCGGCAAGTACCTGGAGGGCAAGCTCGGCCTGAAGGTCGAGTGGACGCCGGTGACCGACTACGCTGCCGCCGTCGAGACGGTGGTCAACCGCAAGATCGACCTGGCCTGGTTCGGCGGCTTCACCTTCGTGCAGGCCAGCGTGCGCTCGAACGGCAAGGTGATTCCGCTGGTGCAGCGCGAGGAGGACGAGCGCTTCCGCTCGGTCTTCATCACCGATGCGAAGAGCGGCATCGCGAAGCTCGAAGACCTGAAGGGCAGGACGCTGAGCTTCGGCTCGGCGTCGAGCACCTCGGGCCACCTGATGCCGCGCAGCTTCCTGCTGGCCGCGAAGATCAACCCCGATGCCGACCTGAAGCGCGTCAGCTTCTCGGGCGCGCACGACGCGACGATCGCCGCGGTGGCCAGCGGCAAGGTCGATGCCGGCGCGCTGAACATCTCGGTGTGGGAGAAGTTCGTCGCCGACAAGAAGGTCGACACCAGCCAGGTGAAGGTGTTCTACACGACGCCGGCCTACTACGACTACAACTGGACGGTGCATGCCGACATGCCGGCCGAGCTGCGCAGCAAGATCCAGCAGGCCTTCCTTGCGCTCGACCCGGCCACGCCGCAGGGCAAGGAGATCCTCGACCTGCAGCGCGCGACGCGCTTCATCGCGACCAAGCCCGAGAACTACGTCGGCATCAAGGCCGCGGCAGAGAACGCCGGCCTGCTGAAGTGAGTGAGCCTGCTGCGGTCGCCGAGCTGCGCGCGCTGTCGGCCCCGGCCGCGCCCGGCGTGCCGGGCCTGGCGCTGCGCGGGCTCGACCTGCGCATCGC
>NZ_JBFUFQ010000234.1:0-8841 GCF_056403355.1 Rhizobacter sp. P2_H3
GGCCAGCTCGGCGCGTGGCCGCTGCCGCGGCTGCTGGAGGCGATGCACAAGCTCTGCCACGACGCGCTGTGCCTGGCTTGCGGTGCTGCGCCGCGCTACTTTCCGCCGGCATCGCTGCCCGCCGCGATGCCGCTGTACGGCCTGACGCGCTGGGCGTCGGCGCTGTCCACCGCGAGCCGGCATGGCGAGCACCCGTGGAATCAGCCGGTGATGGTGGAATCCTTGGTGCAACAGGCGCGCGAGGCACTCGCTCCGGCGCGCCATGTCAAGGGTCCTTCGGTACACTCGGCCCGATGAGCGATTCCTCTGCCACTCCCTCCCGCGCAGTTGCACCCGCCGCAGCCTCGCGGCCGAGCGTCATCCAGCTGGTCTTCCGCGAAAAAGGCGCGCTGTACGCCGCCTTCATCCCGCTGTTCAGCGAGGGCGGGCTGTTCGTGCCGACCACGCGCGAGTACAAGCTCGGCGAGGACATCTACCTGCTGCTGTCGCTGCCCGACGATCCGCAGCGCTACCCGGTCGCCGGCAAGGTCTCGTGGATCACGCCGGCCAATGCCTCGGGCGGCCGCACCCAGGGCGTCGGCGTGCGGTTCCCGACCGACGAGAAGACCCGCGTGCTGAAGCTGAAGATCGAGGAGATCCTCGGCACCTCCATCCAATCCGCCAAGCCGACGCAGACGATCTGATCCCGTCTGGTCCCCTCTGGTCCAGTCCGCTGTGCCCGGCGCCGCCCCGCTTCCATGTTCGTCGACTCCCACTGCCACCTGAGCTTCCCCGAGCTGCGTGCCCGCCTGGACGAGATCCGCGCCGAGATGGCCGCCGCGCAGGTCGACCGCGCGCTGTGCATCTGCACGACGCTCGAGGAGTTCGACGCCGTGCAGGCGCTGGCGGCCGGGCACGACAACTTCTGGGCCTCGGTCGGCGTGCACCCCGACAACGAGGACGTGCTGGAGCCGAGCGTCGAGACGCTGGTGGCGCTGAGCCGGCGCGACAAGGTGGTCGCGATCGGCGAGACCGGCCTCGACTACTACCRCCTCAACGGCCGCAGCATCGCCGACATGGAGTGGCAGCGCGAGCGCTTCCGGGTGCACATCCGCGCCGGGCTCGAGCGCGACCTGCCGCTCGTGATCCACACCCGCAGCGCGTCGGACGATACCGTCGCGCTGCTGAAGGAGCAGGGCGCCGGCCGCTCGCGCGGCGTGTTCCATTGCTTCACCGAGACGATGGCCGTGGCGCGCGAGGCGCTCGACCTCGGCTTCCTGATCTCGTTCTCCGGCATCCTGACCTTCAAGAGCGCCGTCGAGCTGAAGGAGGTGGCGCGCTACGTGCCGCTGGACCGCTGCCTGATCGAGACCGACAGCCCGTACCTGGCGCCGGTGCCGTACCGCGGCAAGACCAACACGCCGGCCTACGTGCCTTACGTCGCGAAGCAGCTCGCCGAGTTGAAGGGCTGTACCGTCGAGGAGGTCGCGGCACACACCAGCCGGAATTTCGAAGCGCTGTTCCGTCTGCCCGAACCTGCCGGAATGTAAGCAATCGGATCTCAAGAATTGCTTTAGGTAACTCATTCAATTCATTGATCTGTAACGACAAATATGATTTCATACGGGGCTGGATCACTGGTTTTCGCCTGCCATCCCCGACAACCCAGCGACGGCCCGCCGACAGCCTTGTCAGGGTTCTTCTGACCCCTCGTTTGGAGCGGTACCGACTACGAGGAAGAGGATGTGGCGCCTACAGTGACTCCATCGACACACCCGTTCACTGGAGCGTCACCATGCAGAGCACCGACAGCACCGAGATCGTTGGCAACCCCTTCGTTCTCATGATGAATCCGGCCGAAGTGTTCCAGGCGATGGAGCGTTCCGAGCGCCTGGACCGCCTGCAACGCCGCATCTGCCGCCCGCTGGACAAGCCGCTGATCCCGCGTGTCGAGTCCGACATCAATGCCTACGATCACCTGATCGACGCCGAGCCGGAATCCGACTGAATTCTCTGGCGGGTCGCTTAGCATCGGGGTGCTTCCAGCCCCGATGACATGACCAAGACACCCGCCTATGACGCGCTGGCCRCCCTGAGCCAGCGGCTTCACCACTTCGATCACCTTCGCGCCATCGCCGGCTGGGACCAGGCCGCGATGATGCCGCCCAAGGGCAACGATGCCCGGGCCGCCGCGGTGGCCGAGCTTTCAGCGCTGATGCATCGGTTGCGCACCGATCCATCGACCGCCGGCGACATCGAGCGCGCCGGGCAGGAACCCCTCGACGATTTCCAGCGTGCCAACCTGCGCGAGATCCAGCGCGAATGGCGGCTCGCCAATGCGCTGCCCGAATCGCTGGTGCAGGCGCGCTCGCTGGCCACCGCGCGCTGCGAGCATGCGTGGCGCAGCCAGCGGCCGGCCAACGACTGGGCCGGCTTCGTCGTCAATTTCCGCGAGGTGCTGCGCGTCGGCCGCGAAGAAGCCCGGCTGCTGTCGGAGCAGACCGGCCTGTCGAAGTACGACGCGCTGATGGACCGCTACGAACCCGGCATGACCGGCGTCGAGGTCGACCGCGTCTTCGGCGACCTGCGGCAATGGCTGCCTGGCCTGATCGCCCAGGTGCGCGACCGCCAGTCGCGCGAGACCTGCCTCGAGCCGGTGGGCCCGTTCCCCGTCGAGCAGCAGCGCCGGCTGTGCGAGGCGGTGATGCACCTGCTGGATTTCGATTTCGAGGCCGGCCGGCTCGACACCAGCGCCCATCCGTTCTCCGGCGGCGTGCCCGAAGACGTGCGCCTGACCACCCGCTACCGCGAAGACGGCTTCCTGCAAAGCCTGATGGGCACCATCCACGAGACCGGCCACGGCCGCTACGAGCAGAACCGCCCGCGCAACTGGCTCGGCCAGCCGGTGTCCAGCGCACGCTCGATGGCCCTGCATGAGAGCCAGAGCCTGAGCTTCGAGATGCAGCTCGGCTGCAGCCGCGGCTTCACGCAGCTGCTGGCGCCGATGCTGGCCACGCATTTCGGCGCGCAAGCGGCCTTCGAGCCCGACAACCTGTACCGGCTGGTCACGCGCGTGAACCCGGGCTTCATCCGCGTCGACGCCGATGAGGTGACGTACCCGGCCCACGTGATCCTGCGCTACCGGATCGAGCGTGCGTTGATCGAAGGCGAGATCGAGCCGGAAGACATCCCCGGCCTGTGGGACGCCGGCATGATGGAACTGCTGGGCGTCGACACCCGCGGCAACTTCACCAACGGCGCGCTGCAGGACGTGCACTGGCCGGACGGCCTGTTCGGCTACTTCCCGTGCTACACGCTGGGCGCGATGTACGCGGCGCAGTGGTTCGCAACCCTGCGCGGCCAGCACCCGGACCTGGATTCGCGCATCGCCGCCGGCGACCTGTCACCGGTGTTCGACTGGCTGCGCGAGAACGTGTGGCAGCAGGCGAGCCGCTGGACGACGGCCGAACTCGCGGTGCGCGCGAGTGGCGAGCCGCTGAACCCGCTGCACTTCCGCCGGCACCTCGAGAACCGCTACCTGGGCTGATCCGCCGGCGGGTCGGGCAGGGCGCCGCGGCGCGGCCGCACCATCGCATCGAGCAGCCGCTCCAGCGCGCCCGGCAGGTCGCGGCAGCGGCCGGTGTGCACCGGCGAGGTCTGGATCGCCGTGCTGCGCGGCGCGACCAGCCAGTCGAACCGCTCGCGCGGCAGCAGCCGGCCCAGCGCACCCGCCTCGGCACCGCCGCGGCAGATCGCGGGGATCGCGGCCAGCGAGGCGCGAATGGCGGCCAGGTCCAGGCCCGGGTCCAGCGCCAGCAGGCGGGCCTCGTCGACCTCGATGCCGGCCTGCAGGAAGCCCGAGGGCGCGCACGAGACGATCGCCCCGACGTTGATGAACTCGCCGCGCTCGACCCGCGGCACCACGCGCACGATCGCGTAGTCGTAGGTGCAGAGATCAGCGGAGCTGGGAGCGGGCACGGATCGCCTCCTCGACAAAGACATGCGACGCCGCCAGCCGGCGCGTCAGGTAATCGGCATAGGCCTGGCGGTGCGCGGCATGGTCGGCGAAGACCTCGGGCTCGCCGAGCCACGCATCGGGGATCAGCGCGACGATGTCGGCGATGGCCTGCGGCGTGATCGCCTCGCGCATGCGCGCATCGGCCTCGGGCAGCGCAGCGGCGAACGGCAGCAGCACATGGTCGCGCACCAGTGCGAACGGGCTGGCGGCGCGGTCGAGGTGGCCATCCCACGCGTGGTGGAAATACAGCGCCGCGCCATGGTCGATCAGCCACAGCCGGCGGTGCCACATCAGCAGGTTGCTGTTGCGCGGCGTGCGGTCGACGTTGGTGACGAAGGCGTCGTGCCAGACGATGGCCGACGCGATGTCGGCGGCCGGCTGGTCGGCCAGCGGGTCGAAGGTGACCGAGCCGGGCAGGTAGTCGAGTGCGAGGTTCAGGCCGGCGCTGGCGCGGATCAGGTCCTGGATCTCGGGGTCGGGCTCGGTGCGGGCGAGTTCGGCCTCGAGCTCGACCAGCACGATCTCGGGCACCGCGAGGCCGGCCGCGCGCGCCAGCTCGCCGCACACCAGCTCGGCGATCAGCGCCTTCGGGCCCTGGCCGGCGCCGCGGAACTTGAGCACGTACAGGCCCTGGTCATCGGCCTCGATGATCGCGGGCAGCGAGCCGCCTTCGCGCAAGGGCGTGACGTAGCGGTGGGCGCAGACGGTGCGCAGGGGGGGGCGGGGCATCGGCGGATTGTCGCCTCAACCCGGGTTCAGGCCCCGCCGTAGCGCTCGGTGCGGATCGTCGAGGCGTCGATGCCGGCCGCACGCAAGCCCGAGGCGATGGCCTCGACGAACGGCGTCGCGCCGCAGACGAAGGTCGCCGCGGGCGGATGGCCCCAGCCGGCCAGCGCTTCGCGCAGCAGCACATCGTCCAGCCGGCGATCGAGGTCGCCGGGCCGGCGGCGCGGCTCGCGCGTCGTGATGAAGACCAGCCGCAGCGATGGATCGGCGCCTGCCATCGCGGCCAGCTCGTCGGCGCAGATCAACTCCTCGTGCCGGCGTGCCGAGTACAGCAGCAGCGTCGGCAGGCCGCGGCCGGCCTGGTGCCGCAACCGCAGCATCGCCAGCAGCGGCACGACGCCCGAGCCGCCGCCCACCAGCAGCAAGGGGCCGCCATCGGCCGGCTGCCACACGAAGTGCCCGCCGATCGGGCCGCGCGCTTCGAGCGCGTCGCCGGCCTGGGCCGCTTCGTGGAACCAGGGCGAGACCTCGCCGTCGTCGAGTCGCTCGACCATCAGCTCGACCCGCGCCGCACCCGGCGCCGACGCGATCGAGTAGCTGCGCTGCGCCTGGTAGCCATCGGGTGCCGTCAGCCGCAGGTCCAGGTGCTGGCCGGCGTGCTGCGCGGCCAGCTGCAGGCGCAGGAACACGCTGGCCACCCGCGGCGTGCGGGGTCGGACCTCGTCGATCACCACCTCGCTCCAGTCCATCACGGATCGTTCGTGTAGCGCTGCTCGCGCCACGGGTCGCCACGCATGTGATAGCCGCGCAGCTCCCAGAATCCGGCCTCGTCGCGCGCGGTGAAGCGCAGGCCCTTGACCCACTTCGCGCTCTTCCAGAAATACAGGTGCGGCACCAGCAGCCGTGCCGGGCCGCCGTGCTCGGGCGCAAGCGGAGCGCCGCCGAAGCGCGTCGCGACCATCGCCTGCCCGTTGGCGAGGTCGGCCATCGGCACGTTGGTGTCGTAGTCGTCGAACGAGCGCGCCAGCACCCAGGGCGTGGGTGCCTCGATGCCGGCGGCGCGCAGCAGGTCGTCGACGGTGACGCCCTGCCATTCGGTGTCGAACTTCGACCAGGTGGTCACGCAGTGGATGTCGCCGCGCCAGGTGGTCTGGGGCAGCGCGTTGAACTCGTCCCACGACCAGCTGGCCAGCGGGCGCGGGCCATCGTGCAGCGTGAAGCGCCAGTCGGCCAGCGGCACGTCGGGCGTCGGGCCGTACGACAGCACCGGGAAGTCATCGGTGAGGTGCTGGCCGGGCGGCAGCCGCTTCGCCACGTCGGTGGCCGGGCGGCGGCCGAAGAATCCGCGGGTTGCCATGTGAATCTCCTTGTTGCCTACAAGCCTCGCACGTCCGACTCGACGCGTGCAAGTTCCGCGCCGATCTCGTCGAGCGCCGCGCCCAGGTCGCCGCTCGTGCCGGTGTGCACGCTGTCGGCCAGTGCCATCGACAGCGCGGCCAGGCGCTCGGCACCGAGCTGCCGCCCCGAGGTGGCCAGCGCATGCGCGGCGCGCTTCAGCTCGGTCCACTGCACCGGTTCGGCGGCCGCCGCGCGCATCTGCTGCATCAGCCGCGGCGCCTCGCCGAGGAAGGTCGAGGTGACCGAATGCAGCAGGTCGTGCATGCCCGGCCGCTGCCGGGCCCTCAGTTCGGCCAGCGCCTGCGGCGCCAGGCGCGGCGGCGCGCTGAGCCAGCGCTGCAGCACGTGCTCGATCACGTCGCGGGTGAAGGGCTTGGCGATGTAGTCGTTCATGCCGGCCGCGAGGCAGTCGTCGCGGTCGCCGGCCATCGCATTGGCGGTCAGCGCGATGATCGGCAGCTCGCGCTCGCCCTGGGCCCGGATGCGGCGGGTTGCCTCCAGCCCGTCGATGCCCGGCATCTGGCAGTCCATCAGCACGGCGTCGTAGACGCGCTCGCGGCAGCGTGCGATGGCCTGCAGGCCGTCGGTCGCGCGGTCGACCTGCAGGTTCAGCGATTCGAGCATCGCCGCCGCCACCTCCATGTTCACCGGGTTGTCTTCGGCCAGCAGCACACGCCGGCCGGACAGCGGCGCGCTGCCGGCGCCCGGTGCGACCGGCCGCTCGCGCGACACGGGCACGCCCTGCGCCGCGGCGAACGGGATGCGCACGAAGAAGGTGGAGCCGTGCCCCTTGACGCTGTCGACCGCGATCGTCCCGCCCATCAGCGTGACGAGTTGCCGCGTGATCGCCAGCCCCAACCCGGTGCCGCCGTAGCGGCGGGTCATCGAGCCGTCGGCCTGCGTGAAGGGCTGGAAGAGCAGGGCGCGCGCCGCATCGTCCATGCCGATGCCGGTGTCGCTCACGCAGAACTCGATGCGCGGCCCGGGCGCCCCGCCGGCATCGAGTGCGCCGAGTTTCAGCTCGATCTCGCCCTGTTCGGTGAACTTGACCGCATTGCTCAGCAGGTTGGCGAGCACCTGGCGCAGCCGCATCGGGTCGCCGCGCACCAGCTGCGGCACGCCATGGCCGATCTCGACGGACAGCGCCACGCCCTTGCGGCGGGTCGCCGCAGCATGCAGCCCGAGCTCGTCGTGCACCAGCGCGGACAGGTCGAAATCGATTGCCTCGAGCTCGACCTTGCCGGCCTCGATCTTGGACACGTCGAGGATGTCGTTGATCAGGTGCAGCATCGTCTCGCCGGAGCCGTAGGCGGCGGTCGCGAGGTCGCGCTGGCGGGCGGTCAGCTCGGTCTGCAGCAGCAGCTCGGTCATGCCGAGCACGCCGTTCATCGGCGTGCGGATCTCGTGGCTCATGTTGGCCAGGAAGGCGGATTTCGCGCGGCTCGCGCTTTCAGCGGTGGAGCGGGCGCGCTCGAGCTCGCTCAGCATCTGGTCGCGCCGCTCCAGCAGGCGATAGACCGACAGCGTGAGCCACAGCAGCAGGGCGTTCATCGCGAGCGCGACCGACACGACCAGCCAGTTGGTGCGGCGCCAGTGCGCCAGCACGACGGTCTCGGTGGCGATGATGCTGACCACCATCGGGTAGGCCTGCGACACGGCCGGTGCGACGATGCGCAGCCGCGAATCGCTCGGGTCGGTGGGGCGCGGGTCGTTGAAGAGGGCGGTGCCGCCGGCCTGCGCGCCCTCGGCCAGCGCGCGCAGCGACCCGCTGCCCTTGATGACCTGGCCCATGAAATCCTCGCGCGGCGGGTGGCGCGCCAGCAACGTGGCGTCGCCGCGCAGCAGCGCCAGCGAGACGTCGCCCTGCTCGAAGTTCATCGAGCGGTAGAAGCGCTCGAAATACTCGCTCTCGATGCCGACCTGGGCGATGCCGATCATCCGGCCCTGCGGATTGCGCAGCTTGCGCACGAGATAGAAGGTCCATCGGCCGTTGCCGCGGTTCTTGACCGGCTCGGACAGGAACACCTCCAGCGACGGGTTGGACAGGTGGGTCTTCAGGTAGTCGCGGTCGGACACGTTGATGTCGGGCGGCGGGTAGCCGCGCGAGAAATTGACGATGTCGCCCGCGGTGGTCGCGATCGAGATCACGTCGATCTGCGGCAGGTCTTTCTGGCGCTCGCGCATCATGTCGAACACCGATTGCCGGCCGGCGATGCGGCGCAGCGCGACCTCGTCGATCGGCTCGGACTTGTTGATCTCGTCGATCACGCGGCCGAGCACGGCGTCGGCCGCGGCGAGCGTCTGGTCGGCATGGCGCACGGCCAGCGTCGAGAGCTTGGAGAGAAACAGCCGCCAGTCGTCGAGGGCGTCCTGGCGGCTGCGCCAGCTGATGAAACCTGCCGCCGAGAGCGTCAGCACCATCACCAGCAGCCCCACGACCAGCACCGACTGGCTGCGGCGCAGGCCGGGCCGGCGCGGGGCGAGGGTGCTCGCTCCCGAGCCTGCCACTGCATGCGGAACTGCCGGACCCGCCAGATGCCCCTTCCTCATCAGCGGATGATGCCGCGTTTTGGCATCGGCGGACGCTGGGGATTCAGCCGATCAATGGTGTGAGCGCATGGGTCACGCGGTTCATCTGCTCCTCGGTGAGCAGGCCGGAGAGCAGCTGGAAGAAGCGGGGCTGCTCGATGCCGGAGACGATGTACTGCCAGCGGTAGGCC
>NZ_JBFUFQ010000235.1:0-8825 GCF_056403355.1 Rhizobacter sp. P2_H3
CGCCCTTGCTCGCGCAGAACTGTGCAAGCCCGTCAACCCTCAAATGTCCCACGCGCGACACGCCCTGTCGGGTAGTCCCTCAAACAGTCAGTCACCGTGTTCCATTACTGTTCGCCGTTGTCGCAATCAACCCGCGAGGAAGCCATGGAATTCACCAGAAAGCTTTTCGGCCTTTCAGTGGCGGCGGCCTTCTCGCTGCACGCCGGCATCGCCTTCGCGCAGGCCGGCGAAACCGTCAAGATCGCGTGGATCGATCCGCTGTCCGGGCCGTTCGCGAGTCTCGGGGCGAACCAGCTGAAGAGCTTCCAGTTCATGGCCGAGCGCATCAGCGGCAAGAAGAACCCGGCCGGCGTCACCTTTGAGGTGGTCGGCTTCGACAACAAGGCCTCGCCGCAGGAAAGCCTGAACGTGCTGAAGGCCGCCATCGACCAGGGCTTCCGCTACGTCACGCAGGGCAACGGCTCGGGCGCGGCAGCGGCCATCATCGACGCGGTGTCCAAGCACAACGAGCGCAACCCGGGCAAGGAGATCGTGTTCCTGAACCACTCCGCGGTCGACCCGGACCTCACCAACAGCAAGTGCAACTACTGGCACTTCCGCTTCGACGCCGACACCTCGATGAAGATGGAGGCGATGACGACCTACATGAAGGACCAGCCGTCCATCAAGAAGGTCTACCTGATCAACCAGAACTACTCGCACGGCCAGCAGGTCTCGAAGTTCGCGAAGGAGACGCTGGCCCGCAAGCGCCCCGACATCCAGATCGTCGGCGACGACCTGACGCCGCTCGGCCAGGTGAAGGACTTCTCGCCCTACGTCGCGAAGATCAAGCAGAGCGGCGCCGACACCGTGATCACCGGCAACTGGAGCCAGGACCTGACGCTGCTGATCAAGGCCGCGAAGGACGCCGGCCTCGACGTCAACTTCTACACCTACTACGCGAGCGTGATCGGCACGCCCACCGCGATCGGCGCGGCCGGCGAGGGCAAGGTCAAGATGATCGCGTACGCCCACCACAACATCCCGGGCGACATCGCCGCGGTCGGCGAGGAGTTCAACAAGAAGTTCAAGGAAGACTTCTTCACCACCGACATCTACAACATCTTCACGATGCTGCCGGCCGCGATGGCCAAGGCGAAGAGCACCGACCCGGTGAAGGTGGCCGCCGCGATGGAAGGCCTGACGGTGAAGGGCTTCAGCGGCGAGATCACGATGCGCGCCTCCGACCACCAGATGCAGCAGGGCCTGTACCTGAGCACCTGGCGCAAGGTCGATGCGAAGAACAAGTACAACGTGGAAGGCACCGGCTACACCTTCGTGCCGGACAAGTTCTACGAGCCGTACGTGTCGAGCACGCCCACGTCGTGCCAGATGAAGCGTCCGGGAGCTTGAATCCCATCCACTGACAATCCCGCGGTCGACCACCCGGTCGCCGCGGGATTTTTGTTGACGCATCCATGGAGTTCTTCACCACATCGCTGCTGAACGGCATCAGCTACGGGCTGCTGCTGTTCATGCTGAGTTCCGGCCTCACGCTGATCTTCAGCATGATGGGCGTGCTGAATTTCGCGCACGCGAGCTTCTACATGCTGGGCGCGTACTTCGCATACACGACGACGCTGTTCCTCGGCTTCTGGCCGTCGCTGGTGGTCGCGCCGCTGCTCACCGGCGTGGTCGGCGCGCTGTTCGAGCGCTTCTGCCTGCGTCGGGTGCATCGCTTCGGCCACGTCGCCGAGCTGCTGATCACGTTCGGGCTGTCGTTCGTGATCCTCGAGCTGGTGCAGCTGACCTGGGGCCGCTCGGCGGTCGACTACCGCGTGCCGGCGGTCCTCGACGGCCCGCTGTTCACGCTGTACGGCACGCAGTTCCCGATGTATCGCGCGTTCATGATGGGGGTCGCGCTGCTGATGCTGGTGTCGGTGTGGCTGCTGCTGTCGCGCACCCGCATCGGGCTGGTGATCCAGGGCGCGCTGACGCACCCCGACATGGTCGAGGCGCTCGGCCACAACGTGCCGCTGGTGTTCATGGGGGTGTTCGGCGGCGGCGCGGCGCTGGCCGGGCTGGCCGGCGTGATCGGCGGCAACGCCTACGTCACCGAGCCGACGATGGCCGGCGCGGTCGGGCCGATCATCTTCGTCGTCGTCGTGGTCGGCGGCATGGGCTCGCTGGCCGGCGCGTTCGTCGCGTCGCTGCTGATCGGGCTGATCCAGACCTTCGCGGTCGCGCTCGACCAGTCGGCGCTCGGCGCGCTGCAGTGGGCAGGCCTCGCGATCACGCCCGAGACCTTCGGCTACCCGCTGCTGAAGCTGAAGATCTCGCAGGTGGCACCGATCCTGCCGTACCTGCTGCTGGTGCTGATGCTGATCTTCCGCCCGAAGGGCCTGATGGGGACGCGCGAAGGATGAGTGCCGTGCTGAAGTCGGTCGAGCGGGTGGCGGATCGCGAGGCGGGCGGGCGCATTCATTTCCGCCCGTGGAACGTCGGCCGCTGGGTGGTGTGGGGCGTGTTCGCGCTGCTGCTGATCGTCGCGCCGATGCTGTTCACCAGCGGCCTCGCGATGACGATGCTGTCGCAGATGGGCTACATGGTCATCATCTGCCTCAGCTACAACCTGCTGCTCGGCCAGGGTGGCATGCTGAGCTTCGGGCATGCGGTGTATGTCGGGCTGGGCGCGTTCTTCGCGATCCATGCGATGAACCTGATCGGTGCCGGCGGGCTGCCGCTGCCGATGAGCCTGGTGCCGCTGGTCGGCGGGCTGGCCGGCGCGGGCGTCGCGGCGCTGCTCGGCTGGGTGACGACGAAGAAATCGGCCAACACCTTCGCGATGATCACGCTGGGCGTCGGCGAGCTGGTCGCGGCGATGGCGCTGATGTTCCCCGAGTTCTTCGGCGGCGAGGGCGGCGTMAGCTCGAACCGGGTGGCCGGCAAGGCGGTGCTGGGCATCACCTTCGGGCCGCAGGTGCAGGTCTACTACCTGATCGCGGTCTACTGCTTCGTCTGCACCGCCGCGCTGTATGCGCTGACGCGCACGCC
The DNA here is from genome assembly GCF_056403355.1 of Rhizobacter sp. P2_H3. Taxonomy (NCBI): domain Bacteria; kingdom Pseudomonadati; phylum Pseudomonadota; class Betaproteobacteria; order Burkholderiales; family Sphaerotilaceae; genus Rhizobacter; species Rhizobacter sp. P2_H3. Next base: position 3,034 of record NZ_JBFUFQ010000235.1, read on the forward strand.
GCTCGGCCGCATGCTGAACGCGGTGCGCGACAACCCGGAGCGCGTCGAGTTCGTCGGCTACAACACGCAGGTGGTGCGCTACCTGGCGTTCGTCATCGCCGGCTTCTTCGCCGGCATCGGCGGCGGGCTGACGGCGCTGAACTTCGAGATCGTCACGGCGGATTCCGTGGGTGGTTTCCGCTCGGGCAGCTACCTGCTGTTCACCTTTCTCGGCGGCGCGTTCTTCTTCTTCGGGCCGGTCATCGGCGCGGTGCTGCTGGTGCTGGCCTTCGTGCTGTTCTCCGAGATCACGAAGGCCTGGCAGATCTACCTCGGGCTCGTCTTCATGTTCATGGTGATGTTCGCGCCCGGCGGCATCTCGAGCCTGATCATGATGAACCTGCGCGTCGCGGCCTTCGGCAAGCTGCGCCGGCTCGCGTCGTCGTACCTGGCGCTCGGCGGCACGGCCGCGGTGGCGCTGGCGGGTGCGGCGGCGATCGTCGAGATGATCTACCACGTGCAGCTCAACTCGGCGCTCGGCCCGACGCTGCGCTTCATGGGCGGCACGCTGAACGTGCAGGGCCTGGACAGCTGGTTCGGTGCGGTGTTCGTGATGGCGGTCGGCATCGCGATGTTCGAGCTGGCGCGGCGCGAGTTCAAGCGGCAATGGGACCAGACCCAGCAGGAGATCGAGAAAGAGATCAAGCGGAGGGAAGCCCTGTGAGCGCGCATCCCTTTGCACTCGAGCTGACCGATGTGCGCAAGAGCTTCGGCAAGACCGAGATCATCCGCGGCGCGTCGCTGAGCGTGAAACCCGGCGAGCGGATCGCGATCATCGGGCCGAACGGCGCCGGCAAGTCGACGCTGTTCAACCTGATCAGCGGGCGCTTCGGCGTCAGCACCGGCGACATCCGGCTGAACGGGGCCTCGATCGCCGGCCGCAAGCCGTACGAGATCAACCGCATGGGCCTCGCGCGCAGCTTCCAGGTGTCGAACCTGTTCGTGCGGCTGTCGGTGTTCGAGAACATCCGCTGCGCGGTGCTGTGGAGCATGGGCTACCGCTACGCGTTCTGGAAGTTCCTCGCCGACCTGCGCGACGCGAACGACCGCGCCGACGAGGTGCTGCGCATGATCAAGCTCGACAAGAAGCGCGACGTGCAGGCGATGAACCTGACCTATGCCGAGCAGCGCGCGCTGGAGATCGGCATCACGATCGCCGGCGGCGCGAGCGTGATCCTGCTCGACGAGCCGACCGCCGGCATGAGCAAGAGCGAGACGACGCGCTTCATCCAGCTGATCCGCGAGGTGACGGTGGGCAAGACGCTGCTGACGGTGGAGCACGACATGGGCGTGGTGTTCGGCCTGGCCGACAAGATCGCGGTGCTGGTGTACGGCGAGGTGATCGCGTTCGACGTGCCGGAGGCGGTGCGGGCGAGTGCGAGGGTGCAGGAGGCGTACCTGGGCTCGGTCCTCGCGGCGCATGGGGCGTGACGATGCTGAAACTCGACAACCTGCATGCGTTCTACGGCAAGAGCCACGTGCTGCACGGCGTGACGCTGGACGTGAAGCCCGGCGAGATCGTCAGCCTGCTGGGCCGCAACGGCTCGGGCCGCTCGACCACCGTGAAGGCGATCATGGGGCTGGTCGACGGGAAGGGCTCGGTGCGCTGGGGTGGACGCGAGCTGCTCGGGCTGAAGGCCTTCGAGATCGCGCACCAGGGCATCGGCTACGTGCCGGAGAACCGCGACATCTTCCCGAAGCTGACGGTGCACCAGAACCTGCTGCTCGGCGAGAAGCGCGGAAAGCAATCGCCGCGCTGGTCGTTCGACGACATGTACGCGATGTTCCCGCGGCTGAAGGAGCGCCAGCACACCGAGGCGGGCGTGCTGTCGGGGGGCGAGCAGCAGATGCTGACGCTGTGCCGCACGCTGATGGGCGACCCGGACCTGATCATGATCGACGAGCCGACCGAGGGCCTGGCCCCGAAGATCGTCGAGCAGGTCGCGCAGTACCTGAACGAGCTGAAGCGGCGCGGCGTCTCGGTGCTGCTGGTCGAGCAGAAGCTGACCATCGCGCTGGAGATCTCGCAGCGCTGCTACGTGATGGGGCACGGGCGGATCGTGTTCGAGGGCACGCCGACCGAGCTGAAGTCGAACGCCTATATTCGCAAGGAGTGGCTCGAGGTCTGACCCGGACGCCGATCCGGGTTTGTCGCTGACGAGACATCACCCCGCCACGATTCCTTCCTAGAATCGAACGATCGTTCTATTCCCACTCTCCACCACCGGAGGACTCTGCATGAGCGCCACCTACGAACTTCGCGGCCCGGTTGCCGTGATCACGCTCGACAACCCGCCTGTCAACGGCCTCGGCTACGACACCCGCAAGGGCATCACCGACGGGCTCGACAAGGCCCAGGCCGACGGCAAGGTCAAGGCTGTCGTGATCACCGGCGCCGGCAAGGCCTTCTCGGGCGGCGCCGACATCCGCGAGTTCGGCTCGCCGAAGGCACTGCAGGAGCCGAACCTGCTGAGCGTGATCCTCGCGGTGGAGGCCTGCACGAAGCCGGTGGTCGCCGCGATCCACACCGTGTGCATGGGGGGCGGGTTGGAACTCTCGCTCGGCTGCCACTACCGCGTGGCCGCGCCCGGCACGCAGGTGGCGCTGCCCGAGGTCAAGCTGGGCCTGGTGCCCGGTGCCGGCGGCACGCAGCGCCTGTCGCGCGTGATCGGTGTCGAGAATGCGCTGAACATGATCGTCAGCGGCGAGCCGGTGAAGAGCGAGCTGCTCGCGATGGCGCCGGGGCAGAAGCTGTTCGACAGGATGATCGACGGCGACCTGCTCGCCGGTGCGGTGGCGTTCGCGACCGAGGTCGCAGACAAGCGGCCGTTGCCGCTGGTGCGCAACCTGAAGGCCGAGCATCCGAACCCCGACGCATTCTTCCAGTTCGCGCGCAACACCGTRGGCGCAATGTCGAAGAACTTCCCGGCACCGCTGCAGTGCGTCGAGACGGTCGCGGCCTCGGTCTACAAGAAGTTCGACGAAGGCATGAAGCAGGAGCGCGAGGCCTTCATCGCGCTGATGATGACGCCCGAGAGCCGGGCGCTGCGCCATGCCTTCGTGGCCGAGCGTGCGACGACCAAGATCCCCGACGTGCCGGCCGACACGCCGGTGCGCGACGTGAAGAAGCTCGCGGTGATCGGTGCCGGCACGATGGGCGGCGGCATCGCGATGAACTTCCTGAACGCCGGCATCCCGGTCGTGATGCTCGAGATGAAGCAGGAGGCGCTGGACAAGGGCGTCGCGATCATCCGCAAGAACTACGACGCGCAGGTCAAGAAGGGCAAGCTGAAGCAGGACAAGCTCGATGCCCGCATGGCCTTGCTGAGCACGACGCTGAACTATGCCGACCTGAAGGACGCCGACATGGTGATCGAGGCGGTGTTCGAGGACATCGGCGTGAAGGAGCAGGTCTTCAAGACGCTGGACGAGGTGATGAAGCCGGGCGCGATCCTCGCGAGCAACACCTCGACGCTGGACGTCAACAAGATCGCGTCGTTCACGAAGCGTCCGCAGGACGTGATCGGCACGCACTTCTTCAGCCCGGCCAACGTGATGAAGCTGCTGGAGGTGGTGCGCGGCGAGAAGACCGCGAAGGACGTGCTGGCCACCGTGATGGCGCTGGGCAAGAAGATCAGGAAGACCTGCGTGGTGTCGGGCGTGTGCGACGGCTTCATCGGCAACCGGATGATCGAGCAGTACTCGCGCCAGGCCGGCTTCCTGCTGGAAGAGGGCTGCACGCCGCAGCAGGTGGACAAGGCCGTCGAGAAGTTCGGCTTCGCGATGGGCCCGTTCCGCATGGGCGACCTGGCGGGCAACGACGTGGGCTGGTACATCCGCAAGCGGCGCTACCTGGAGAAGCCGGACCTGCGCTACAGCAAGACTGCCGACCTGCTGTGCGAGATGGGCCGCTTCGGCCAGAAGACCGGTGCCGGCTGGTACGACTATGTGCCGGGCAAGCGCGATGCGATCCCGAGCGCGCTGGTCGACGGGATGATCGAGAAGCACCGGGCCGAGCTGGGCATCACGCCGCGCAAGATCAGCGATGACGAGATCGTGCACCGGCTGGTGTATGCGCTGGTGAACGAGGGCGCGAAGATCGTCGAGGAGGGGATCGCGCTGCGCGCGAGCGACATCGACATGGTCTACCTCACCGGCTACGGCTTCCCGCTGCACCGCGGCGGCCCGATGTGCTATGCCGACACCGTCGGGCTGTTCAACGTGGCCGCGGCGATGAAGCGCTTCGCGCAGAACCCGCATGACGACGCCGCGTTCTGGCAACCGGCGCCGCTGCTGGCGCGCCTGGTGGCCGAAGGCAAGACTTTCTCCTGATCAGGGGCACACACCATGACCAATGCAGTGATCGTTTCCACCGCCCGCACGCCGCTGGCCAAGAGCTGGAAGGGCGCCTTCAACATGACGCACGGCGCGACGCTGGGCGGGCACGCCGTGAAGGCGGCCGTCGAGCGCGCGGGCATCGCGCCGGCCGAGGTCGACGACGTGATCATGGGCTGCGCGACGCCCGAGGGCGCGACCGGCAGCAACATCGCACGGCAGATCGCGCTGCGCGCGGGCCTGCCCATCACGACCAGCGGCGTGACCGTGAACCGCTTCTGTTCGAGCGGCCTGCAGACCATCGCGATGGCCGCGCAGCGCATCATCGCCGGCGAGGGCGACGTGTACGTGGCCGGCGGCGTCGAGAGCATCTCGTGCGTGCAGAACGAGGCCAACCGGCACATGGGTGCCGACCCGTGGTTGCGCGAGCACAAGCCGGAGATCTACTGGAGCATGCTGCAGACGGCCGAGCAGGTGGCCAAGCGCTACAAGATCGGCCGCGACCGGATGGACGCCTACGGGGCGGCGAGCCAGCAGAAGGCCTGTGCGGCGCAGGATGCCGGCAAGTTCACCGACGAGATCGTGGCGGTCACGGTGACCGCGGGCGTGGCCGACCCGGTGATGGGGCTGCGCAGCAAGGAAGTGACGATCAGCGTCGACGAAGGGCTGCGCTATGGCACGACGGCCGAGAGCATTGCGGGCATCAAGCCGGCGCTGCCGGGCGGGCTGATCGCGGCGGGCAATGCGAGCCAGTTCAGCGACGGCGCGGGCGCCTGCGTCGTAATGAGCGAGGCGCTGGCGCAGCAGCGCAACCTGAAGCCGCTGGGGCGTTTTCTCGGCTTCGCGGTGGCGGGTTGCGAGCCGGACGAGATGGGCATCGGACCGGTGTTCGCGGTGCCGAAGGTGCTGAAGCGCCTCGGGTTGTCCGTGAAGGACATCGACCTGTGGGAGCTGAACGAAGCGTTCGCGGTGCAGGTGCTGTATTGCGCCGATACGCTCGGAATTCCGATGGACCGCTTGAACGTCAACGGCGGCGCGATTGCTGTCGGCCATCCGTATGGCGTCAGTGGTCAGCGCTTGACCGGCCATGCACTGATCGAGGGCAAGCGCCGTGGGGCCAAGCGGGTCTGCGTCACGATGTGCATCGGTGGCGGGATGGGGGCGGCTGGGGTGTTCGAGGTGCTGTGACCGTGTGTCAGGCGCGGGTGGGGAGGCTGTGGCGCGCCGTCGGGTGCGGTCCTCGCCCCTGGCGGGGCGAGGACTGCCCTGCGCTGGCTGGTTTCATGACCCGTCGCCCAAACTCCCGCCACTCACTTCGTTCGTTGTGGTCAAACAGTGGGCGACAGTCAGTTCACGAAGCGCGCTGCGCGCGCGGGCCATGAAACCAGCCAGCTCCGGCGCCCCCTCCTTATTGGCGC
>NZ_JBFUFQ010000236.1:0-8807 GCF_056403355.1 Rhizobacter sp. P2_H3
GGCTCACGGCGAACGGTGTGCGCTTCGCCCCCGGCGGCATCCGCAAGGGCGCGGCCGGCCACGACATCTGCTTCGTCCACCCGAAGAGCAACGATGAATTCCCGGTGGCCGGCGAGGGCGTGCTGATCGAGCTGGTGCAGGCGCCGCCGGAGATCGTCGCGGCGCTCGGCTGACCCCGGGCCCCGGGGCTGGCGCACCGAAGTGCGGCTGGCCTACACTGGGCGCCCGCGGGCTCGGGCGAACGCGGGCGGATCAGGAAGACCAGCCATGGATTCCATTGCCACTTCTGCRGTCGTAGGGGCGAGTCCGGCGAGGCGCTGGCTGCTGACCTGCTTGATCGGGTTCGCGCTGCCCCCCTCGCGCGCCGATGCGGCGCCGGCCCAGGCGGTGCTGCGGCTGGCACGCCTCGAGAACATTCCGGATCAATACGTCGGCGGCGAGATCCTGAAAGCCGTCTACCAGCGCCTGGACATCGCGATCGAGTTCGTCGACCTGCCGGCCAAGAGGGCCCTCGTCGAGTCGAGCCAGGGGCGCGTGGATGGGGAGGTGCACAGGATCCTCGCCGTGCAGAGCGAGTTTCCGTCGTTGCTGCCGGTGCGGGCTTCGATCAACTACATCGAGCCATCGGCCTTCGTGAAGCAGCGCGAACTCCGGATCGACGGCTGGAGCTCGATCGCGCCGTATTCGATCGGCATCGTTCGCGGCGTCGGCTCCTCCGAGCGTGGAACGAGCGGGATGAGCAAGGTCGAAGCGGTCGCGACGATGGAGCAGCTGATGCAGATGCTCGCCAGCGGACGCATCGATGTGGCGGTCTGCGATCGGTTCAGCGGTGTGCTGCTGAACAGGAAGCTGCGCCTCGACGCGGTGGTTCGCCCGTTGTCGCCGGCGCTGGAGCACATCCCGCTGTATCACTTCCTGCACGAGCGGCATCGCGAGCTCGTGCCCCGGGTGGAGAAGGTCGTCCAGGAGATGGAGGCCGGTGGCGAACTGGAACGCCTGCGTCGGGAGATCACGCTTCGCATGCTTCGCGAGGCCGAACGATGAGCGTTGTGTCCACGCCGGCCTGGAGCGGCGTGCGCCATGCCTTGTTCAACGGCAACGGCCTGGCCAAGCGCCTGCTGATTGCGGTGGTCCTGTTCAGCTCGCTGGTGACGACGTTCATCACGGCCGTCGATCTGTATGTCGACTACCGACGCGACTTGCGCGAGATCGACAGCGCGTTCCGCTTCATCGGGTCGAGCTACGCACCGTCGCTCGCGCACAGTGTCTGGCAGTTCGACGCGGAGGCGGTGCAAAGCCAGCTGGAGGGCCTGCTGCGGCTGCCCGACATCGAATCGGCCCGCATCGACGTCGAGGGCCGCACGCGCTGGTCGGTGGTCCGGGCCGAATCGCAGCGGCGCCTGCAGACCTCCGTGCCCCTGATGCATGAGCAAGGCGGAGCCGCCGTCCTCATCGGGACACTGCATGTGACCGCCAGCGTCGATGGCGTGCTCACGCGCATCGGGAGCCGGCTCGTGACCGCGCTGGTCGGCAATGCCGTCAAGACCGCGCTGGTGGCCGTGTTCCTGCTGCTCGTCTTCCAGTACATGGTGACCCAGCATCTGGCCAAGGTGGCGCGGCATGTTCGCAGCATCGATCCCCTGCACGCGGGGCCCGGCGATCCTCCGCTGGTGCTCGACCGGCATGCCGCCGGCCGCTGGCGTCCGGACGCGCTCGACACCGTCGTCGCGGCCATCAATGCGTTGTCGAACTCGGTGCGGCGGGCGAACCTCGAGGTCCAGGCGTCGCAGGCGCAGCTGGCCGACAGCGAGATGCGCTTGCGCCTCGGCATGGAGGCCGCGTCTGCAGGACTGTGGGAGTGCGACCTGGCCCTGCAGCGGGTCGAAGCCAATGACGAGTGCGCGCGCATCGTCGGCGTCGAGCCCTCGCAGCTGAGGCCGCAGCTCGCGTTCTGGCGCGAGCGCGTCCATCCCGACGACATCGAGGCCGTGGCGGCTGAACTGCGCAGCGATCCGGACCAGCGCACGAAGGCGCTGAGGATCGAGCTGCGGCTCAGGCATGAGCAGTTGGGTTGGCGCTGGGTCGTCCTGCGGGGCCGCATCGTCGAGCGCGACGCGCAGGGGGCGCCGCTGCGCGCGCTGGGAACGGCGATGGACGTCGACGATCGCAAGCGTGCCGAGGCGGCAGTGCGTGCGAGCGAGGCCCGATTGCGTGCGCTGACGGCCCACACGGCGGTGCTGATCTACGAGGTCGATGCGAACGGCCGCACGATCTTCGCCAACCGCGGCGACGATCCGCCGCGGCGGCGCGTTGTCGGGACCCTGGCGCAGGACTGGTATCCGCCTGAGCAAAGGGAACGCTTCAACGGCTACCTGCATGCCGCTTTCACGAGCGGCTCGCGCCAGAGCTTCGAGAGCATGCTGCCCAACGAAGCCGGCGTGCCGCGTCACTACGTCATCACGATCGCGCCGATCACCGCGGCAGACGGCGCGCGCAGCGTGGCCATCACGGCGCTGGATGTCTCGGAGCTGAAACAGGCCCAGGAGGCGTTGCTCGAGGCCAATCGTCGACTGGAGTCCCGGGTGCTGGAGCGCACCCGGGCGCTGGAAGCGGCACGCGACGAAGCCGAGCGCGCCAATCGCGGGAAGTCGGAGTTTCTCTCGCGCATGAGCCACGAACTGCGCACGCCGATGAACGCCATCCTCGGCTTCGCGCAGCTTCTCGAGATGACCGAGCGCTCGGACAAGCACGGCCACTGGCTTTCCGAGATCCGCCATGCGGGCGATCATCTGCTCGAACTGATCGACGAGCTGCTCGACCTGGCGCGCATCGAGGTCGGCAAGCTGAACGTCCGCCTGGCGCCGGTGGACCTGGATGCCGTCGTTCAAGAGGCCGTGTCGATGTGCCGCGTGGGCGCCGACGCACGGCAGGTGGCGTTGACCGCCGATGCGGGCGGTGACGCGCTGGCGGTCGTCGCCGATCGCACCCGCTTGCGGCAGATCCTGGTGAATTTCCTGTCCAACGCGGTCAAGTACAACCGCGTCGGGGGGCGTGTCGTCGTCCATCGGGATCGCAGCGCCGACGGCCRACGCGTGCGGGTCACCGTCAGCGACACCGGGCCGGGGATCGCGAGCGAAAGGCTGGCGCTGCTCTTCACGCCGTTCGAGCGTCTCGGCCAGGAGGACTCCGATGTGCAGGGTTCGGGCATCGGGCTGGCCTTGTCCAGGCGGCTGGCCGAGCTGATGCACTGCGACGTCGGTGCGGAGTCGGTCGAAGGCGAGGGCTCCCGCTTCTGGATCGAGCTGCCGCTCGCGGCAACGGACATCGAGGCCGCGGTGAGCGCGCCCCTGGCCGTGCAGCGCACGGCGCACCGGACGCTGCGTGTCCTGTACATCGAGGACAACCCGATCAACCTGGCACTGATGCAAGCCGCCTTCGAGGACCGCCCGGACCTGGAGCTGCTGACTGCCCAGGACGGGGCCAGCGGGGTGGCGATGGCCGGCGCCGAGCGGCCCGACGTGATCCTGCTCGACATCCTGCTGCCGCGCATGAGCGGCTTCGAGGTGCTGCAGGAGCTCCGGCGCGATCCGCGGCTGCGGGACACGCCGGTCGTCGCCGTGACCGCGTCGGCCATGGCCCACGACGTGGATCGAGGCAAGGCGGCCGGCTTCGCAGCCTACGTCACGAAGCCGTTCCGGTTCGACGAGTTGCTGGCGCTGGTCGTGACGCTGGGTGCCGGCCGCTGAACGCCGGACGAGCGGATGAAAGCCAGGGCTGCGATCAATTGAATTGCCGCGTCGATGGGCGCGAAAACCCGGGCCGGGTGACATGCCGGCACACACACCGTCAAGGTTTCATCAGGCCTTKTTCATGACAGCCGGCGCGCCGGCCGGTCCAATCGCGGGTTTGGCTGCGGCCAGGATCTTGTGATGACGATGAACACCGATGAACTGCTGGGCGCGGCGGAAGCGCTGGTTTCAGTCAGCGCCCGCTTCACCGAACTGCCGGTGGCCGACGACGACGCAGCGGCCGCATCGCTGCAGTGCATGCTCGCGGGCCTGATCATGACCAAGCTCGCCAAACACCTGATGGCCGGGGTCGAGCCGCCGGCAGCGCTGCGCCTGGCGGCGCTCGGCACGGCCGGGGTGGATACGCAACGCACCGCCGTCGTGGCGATGCTGGCCCGCCTGATGCGCGACGGCCAGCGATCCGACCTGTGAAGGTGCAGCGCCGCGCGTGACCCGCGCGGCCGCTCAGACCGCCATCGGCGCCGTCAGCGGCGGGTGGTGGTCGTACCCCACCAGCGCGAAATCCGACGGCTCCACTTTCTCGAGCCACTCCGGCTCGTAGCGGCCCGTCTTCGCGAAGTCGGGGATGCGATCGGACAGCTGCAACTGCGGCGCAGCGAACGGCGTGCGCGTCAGCTGCTCGCGCAGCATCCCGACGTGGCTCTCGTAGATGTGCACGTCGCCGATGAAGTAGTTGAACCAGCGCGGCGTGTAGCCGGTGAGCCGACCGACCAGGTGCAGCAGCGCCGCCCCTTCGGTCAGGTTGAACGGCGTGCCCAGGCCCACGTCGTTGCTGCGGATGTACAGGCACAGCGAGATCTCGCGCTTCTCCTGGCTGACCAGGAACTGGTACAGCAGGTGGCAGGGCGGCAGCGCCATCTCGTCGAGCTGGGCCCAGTTCCAGCCGTGGAAGAGGATGCGCCGGCTGCCGGGGTCCTTGATGATCGTGTCCAGGCACTGGCGCAGCTGGTCGACCGCCTTGTACAGCAGCACCCGCTCGGCCTCGCCGTCGTCGTAGACGGCAGTGAACTGGTAGCCGCGCGCCATGGCATCCTCGATCTGCGCCGTCTGCGTCGAATCGATCACCTTGTAGGCCGGCCAGTTGCGCCACTGCACGCCATACACCGGGCCGAGGTCGTCGGCGCCCAGCCGGTATGGGTTGGCCAGCCACTGCGCGTTGTCGTTGGCGTTCTGGTCCCACACCTTGCAGCCCAGTTCGCGGAACTCCGCCGCATTGCGGCTGCCGCGCAGGAAGCCCACCAGCTCGCCGATCGCCGACTTGAACGCCAGCTTCTTCGTCGTCACTGCCGGAAAGCCCTGCTGCAGGTCGAAGCGCAACGAGGCGCCGGGCAGGCTCAGCGTGCGCACGCCGGTGCGGTTGTCCTGCCAGCTGCCGTGGTCGAAGATGCTCTGGACGAGGTCGAGGTACTGTTTCATGGGGGTACTGCCTGCGGAAGGCGCGATTATCGGCGCAACGAAAAACGGGCACCCGAAGGCGCCCGTTCCGTCATGCGAAGAGCGATCAGGACTGCCCCGGCTCGCGCAGGAAGAGTTCCACGCGGCGGTTCTTCGCGCGGCCGGCTTCGGTGCTGTTGTCCGCCACCGGCTCGCGCTCGCCGTGGCCCGCGGTCTCGATGCGGTTCGCGGCCACGCCGCGCGTGCTCAGGTAGTCGCGCACGCTGTGCGCGCGCTCCAGCGACAGCGGGTTGTTGATCGCGTCCGAGCCGGTGTTGTCGGTGTGGCCGACGATGCTCAGGCGCACGTTCGGGTCGTTCTTCAGGCTCTCGGCGAACGGGTCGAGCACGGCGCGCAGCTCGGGCTTGATCGTCGCGCTGCCGGTCGAGAACGACACGTCGTTCGGCACGTTCAGCTTCAGCTGGTTGTCGGCCGTGCGGGTCACCTCGACGCCGGTGCCCTTGGTGGCCTGCTCCATCTGGGCACGGCGTTCTTCCTGGCGCTTCGACCAGATGTTGCCGGCCACCGCGCCGAGCGCGCCGCCGATCACCGCACCGGTGCCGGCCTTGCCGCCGGTCACCTTGCCGAGCACCGCGCCGGCCGCGGCGCCGGCACCGGCGCCGATGGCCGTGCCTTTCTGGGTCTCGCTCATGTTCTGGCAGCCGGCCAGCAGCACGGCGGTGGCGCTGAGCACCACGGCGGCGGATCGGAAGTTGCGGATGTTCATGGTCTTCTCCTGAAAAAGTCTCGCGCGCGAGCGGATTGCGAGTATCGGTCGCGCATGTTGCAGGTGTCTGTCGGTCGTCGGTAACAGTTGATGTCGGCGCGCGCTTACAGATCGAACTGCAGCGCCGCCAGCCGCGCATAGAGCCCGCCGGCAGCCGCGAGTTCCGCATGCGTGCCGGTTTCGACGATGCGCCCGTGTTCCATCACGACGATGCGGTCGGCGCGCTGCACCGTGGCCAGGCGGTGCGCGATCACGAGCGTCGTGCGATCCTTCATCGCCGATTCGAGCGCGGCCTGCACCATGYGCTCGCTCTCGGCATCGAGCGCGCTGGTGGCCTCGTCGAGCAGCAGCAGCGGCGGGTTCTTCAGCATCGCCCGCGCGATGCTGATGCGCTGGCGCTGCCCGCCCGACAGCCGCACGCCGCGCTCGCCGAGGAAGGTCTGGTAGCCCTCGGGCAGCGCGCTGATGAAGTCGTGCGCGAATGCGGCGCGGGCGGCGGCGATCACCTCGTCGTCGCTGGCCTCGGGGCGGCCGTAGCGGATGTTCTCCAGCGCATTGGCCGAGAAGATCACGCTGTCCTGCGGCACGATGCCGATGCGCTGGCGCAGCGACTGCAGTGCGGTGTCGCGCACGCTGACGCCGTCGACCGCGACCCGGCCCTCGGCCACGTCGTAGAAGCGCAGCAGCAACTGGAACACCGTGCTCTTGCCGGCGCCGCTCGGCCCGACCAGCGCCACCGTCTCGCCCGGCCGCACCTGCAGGTTGAAATCCGCCAGCGCCGCATGCTGCGGTCGCGACGGGTAGCGGAAGCTGACGCCTTCGAGCGCCACCGCCGAGCCGCCGCTCGTGCCCGGCAGTGCCGCCGCCTGCGCCGGCGAGGCGATCGGCGAGCGCGTGGCCAGCAGCTCCATCAGCCGCTCGGTGGCACCGGCCGCGCGCAGCAGGTCGCCATACACCTCGGCCAGCACCGCCACGGAGCTGACGAGGATGATCACGTAGACCACCGTCTGCCCGAGGTGGCCCGCGCTGATCTGCCCGGCGATCACCGCCTGCGTGCCCTGGTACAGGCCCCACAGCAGCGCGCCGAAGGTGGCGGTGATGATGAAGGCGACCAGCCCCGAGCGCACGCGCGTGCGGCGCACCGCGGTGGCGAAGGCGTTCTCGGTCGAGTCGCTGAAGCGCTTCGCCTCGCGCGCCTCCTGCGTGTAGCTCTGCACCACCGGCACCGCGTTCAGCACCTCGGCGGCGATCGCGCTCGAATCGGCGACGCGGTCCTGGCTGGCGCGCGACAGCTTGCGCACGCGGCGCCCGAAGTACAGCGACGGCAGCACCACGATCACCAGGATGCCCAGCACCTGCGTCATCACCAGCGGGTTGGTGATGATCAGCATCAGCATCGCGCCCAGGCCCATCACCGTGTTGCGCAAGCCCATGCTGAGGCTGGAGCCGACGACGGTCTGCACCAGCGTCGTGTCGGTGGTCAGCCGCGACAGCACCTCGCCGGTCTGCGTGGTCTCGAAGAACTCCGGGCTCTGCTCGATGACGTGCGCATAGACGGCGCTGCGCAGGTCGGCCGTGACGCGCTCGCCGAGCCAGGTCACCATGTAGAAGCGCGCCGCCGAGAACACGCCGAGCGCCGCGCCGACCCCGAACAGCGCGAAGAAGTGCCCGCGCAACGCGAGCAGCCGCTCGCCGGGATCGGAGGCGACCAGCCCCTGGTCGATCAGTGATTTCAGCGCCGCCGGGAACACCAGCGTCGCGACCGCGGCCATCACCAGGAAGACGACCGCGAGGCCGATGCGCCCCCAATAGGGCCGCAGGAACGGCATCAGCCCGCTGAGGGATCGAACGTCGCGACCGGGCGCGGGGGGAGTGGGGCTGGTCATCGGGGGGGCCTGTCGGACAGCGGGTGGCAAAAAAGTCGCATCGCACTGTAGCCGAACACGGCCGGGGCAAAGGCGGCCTTGACAATTACTGCCTAAGCAAATAAAGTCCAGGCATCGAGACAGCCAACGGACCCCATCCGACCGCCATGAGCCGCAGCCCCGTCCCCGCCGATTTCTACAACCGCGACGCGTACTGCGCCGAGGAGAGCGTGGGCTACCTGATGAAACGGATCATGCTGTCGATCAGTTCCCAGGTCGACCTGAAGCTCGGCGCGCACGGCCTGACCAGTGCGCAATGGGGCCCGCTGTTCAAGGTCTTCCATTCGGGCCACGGCAAGGCGACGGTCGCCGAGCTGGCGCGCTGGCTGCAGTCCGATGCCGGCGCCACCACGCGCCTGCTGGACCGGCTGGAGCGCAAGGGCCTGTGCAAGCGGGTGCGCAGCACCGAAGACCGACGGGTCGTCGAGATCGAGCTGACGCCGGAAGGCGAGGCCTCGATCGCCGAGGTCCCTGCCGTTCTGGCCGAGGTGCTCAACGCCCATCTGGCCGGTTTCTCGAAGACCGAATGGCAGGCGCTGAAGCTGTATCTGCAGCGCATGCTGGCGAACGGAGAGGCGTTGCGCGACGAGACCTGATCTCCCTCGCGCAGCCCCCAATAGGACAAACAAAAGTTGAACGAGGTGGACCATGCCGTCCCAATGCTTGCCTGAGCAAATACAGCCGAAACAATCATCTGACAGAAAGTCTGGTCTCATGTCCGCGATCCCTTCCCTGCAGACCCTGCGCTCGCACCGCGAGCTTCCGGCGCTGACCGCGCTGGTGGTGGCCCTGGCGTCAACGCTGGTGCTGACGCTGGCCGGCTGCGCCAGCACCAATGGCATCGCGCCGGGCGCGAAGCTGGTCGAGCCGGCCACGGTCGGCCTGGCCGAGAAGGCCGACGCAGCCTCGCCG
>NZ_JBFUFQ010000237.1:0-8657 GCF_056403355.1 Rhizobacter sp. P2_H3
CGCCGCTGGCCCGCACGTCCAGCCCCACCAGTTCGCCGACGCGCAGCCCGCAGCCGTACAGCAGCTCGACGATGCACTGGTCGCGGGCAGCGAGTGCCGGATCGGTGTCGTCGTCCTCGCGCGGCTCGGCCAGCGCCACCGCCTGGTCGACCGGCAGCGCCTTCGGCAGCGGCTTGGCGGCTTTCGGGGCGCGCACGCCGTCCACCGGGTTCATCGGCACCACGCCCTCGTGGCCGAGCCAGCGGTAGAAGCCGCGCCAGGCCGACAGCACCAGCGCGATGCTGCGCGAGCCCAGGCCCTGCGCATGCAGCTGCGCCGCCCAGCGCCGCACGTGGTGCACCTGGGTGGCGCGCAGCGACACCGGCTGCGCCTGCGCGAAGGCCTGCAGCCGCGCGAACGCATCGCGGTACAGCACGAGGCTGCGCGGCGCGAGCCGTCGCTCGGATTCGAGGTGGACGAGGTGACGCTGCAGGTCCGCGTCGAGTGCGGCGGACGGTGCAGTCATCGCGCGGGACCGGCCCAGGCCTTCAGGCGATCGGCAGCAGCCGCGACAGGCCGGCGCTCGCGATGTCGCCGATGCGCGACAGGAACTCGGTGCCCATGTCGGCGCTGTAGCGCGTCGGGTCCGGCGAGGCCAGCACCAGCATGCCGAAGGCCGGGTCGTCCTGGCGCACGCGCAGCGGGATCAGCGCGAGCGACATCACGGTCGAGACGTCGGCCAGCCACTGGGCCGCCTCGAAGCCGGAATTGACGCCGCAGTACGGCTGCGAGAGGCTGGCCGCGAAGCTGCGGGCATCCTCGCTCACCGCCTTGGCGAACGGCAGCACGTTGAACACGTCGGCCGCGCCCCAGATGCGGATCGCCGACTGCGGGATCATGAACTGGTGCTTCAACTCGGCCACCAGCACGTCGGGCAGGTCGCCGGGGTTGTGCGTCAGCATGATCGCGCGCGTCCAGCGGTGCAGCTTGTCGGCGATCGAGACGTTCTCGGTGCCGTGGCGGATCATCTCGATGATGCGCAGCTCGAGCCCCTTGTTCTTCTCGCGCAGCATTTCCATCTGCCGCTCCTGCAGCGACACGGCACGCTGCCCGTGCGGGCTGGTCAGCTGGACCGCTGCCAGCAGTTCGGCGTGGCGCTCGAAGAAACCCGGCGTGTTGGCCAGGTAGTTCGCGATGTCCTGTTCGGTGATGCCTTGGATGCTCACGGGTGGGCCCTTCTACGTCTCTACAGATGGATCACGCCGTCGAAGACGGTCGTGGCGGGGCCGGTCATCAGCACGGGCTGTTGAAGGTTGCCGGCGGCACCTTGCCATTCGATCGTGAGTCGGCCGCCGCGCGCATCGACATCGACGCGCGCATCCAGCAGGCCCATGCGGATGCCGGCGACCACGGCCGCGCAGGCGCCGGTGCCGCAGGCGAGCGTCTCGCCGGCGTCGCGCTCGTGCACCCGCAGCCGGATGTGCGTGCGCGACAGCACCTGCATGAAGCCGGCGTTCACCTTGCGCGGGAAGCGCGCATGCTGCTCGATCAGCGGGCCCTGCGTCGCGACCGGTGCGGTGTCGACATCGGCCACCACCTGCACCGCATGCGGGTTGCCCATCGACACCGCAGCCACCTCGACGGTGCCGGTGCCCACCGGCAGCGGCCACAGCGCGAAGCCGTTCAGCTCGCGCGGCGCCAGGCCGCTGGCGTCGAAGGGCAGCGCGGGCAGGTCGAACACCGGGGCGCCCATGTCGACGGTGACGCGGCCGTCGTCCTGCATGCGCAGTTCGAGCACCTGACGAATCGTCTCGACGCGGATCGTCGTCTTGGTGCTCAGGTTCTTGTCGTGCACGAAGCGCACGAAGCACCGTGCACCGTTGCCACACTGTTCCACTTCGTCACCGGTGGCGCCGTTGAAGATGCGGTAGCGGAAATCGATGCCGGGCGTCGCGCTGGCCTCGACCACCAGGATCTGGTCGGCGCCGACGCCGAATCGCCGGTCGCCCAGTGCGCGCAGCTGCGCGGCATCCAGCGCCAGCGGCGCCGCGGTGGCATCGAGCACGACGAAGTCGTTGCCGGCCCCCTGCATCTTCGTGAACTGCACTCTCATGGGCGGGGATTATCGCCGCGCGCCATGACAGCGGGCCGGGCAGGGTCGCCGTTCATCCCGGCCATCTGCCCGCCAGAACCCGGTTTCTCGAAAACATCTGGCCGCCTGCAAAAGGCCTGCACAAAGCGTGGCGAGCATGCCGAACCATGCCGGAGGCGATCGTCGCGCCGGCTGTTCCTTACGGGAGACGCGATGGACATGAACACCACTTTTTCTGGCGATGACACCGGCGCCCGCTGCGGGCCGCTGACGCGCGCCCCCGCCGTCCGGCTGAAGCTCGGCCGACGACGCCCGGTGCGCGCCGGCAGTCGACCCTGCACCTGCGGCCGCGCCTTCGCGCCGCCGTTGCGCGCCGACAAGCGCTGGCGCCTGGGCGGCGTGCCCTGCCTGATCCTGCGTCGGGAGGCGGTGCCATGCTGAAATTCCTGAAGCGATTTCGCCGCCGCGACGAGCAGGAGCCGATGTTCGTCAGCGTCCCCGGCGAACCCGTGCCGCCGACGACGACGGCACGCCAGCCCGATGAGGTGTCGTTGCTGGAATGGCTGCGCCTCGTGCTCGGCCACCTGTGCACCGAGGAGCGCCTGCGCTTGCAGCAGCGCGTGGTGAACGGCGTGCATGCCGGCGACGCTGTGCCGCAGGCGGTGCGCCATGCGCTGCTGGCCGAAGGCGGGCAGCAGGACGGCCAGTGGGCGATGCTGCTGGTCGGCGTCGACGAGATCGCCGACGTCGAGCGGCAGGGGCGCGAACTGGCGCGGGCCGCCGGCATTGCGGCGATCTACGGCTGGAACTGGCGCGAAGGGCGCGGCCGCACGCCGCGTGCGGCGCTGTTCGAACTGCACACCTGGCTGCTCGGCTTCGGCTTCTCGCTGCTGCAGATGGACACCGGCCGCCAGGAGCACGCGATGCTGATGACCACCGCGGGCGACGCCGAGGTCGCGCTCCGGCTGGGCAATGCGCTCGGCGCGCGGCTGACGCTGCCAAGGAGCGACTGAGCGGTGATCGCAGGCGGGGCGGGCGCCGCAGTCAGTACAGCGACGCCTCGCCCGCCGGCCGCGTCTTGAAGCGCTTGTGAACCCACAGGTACTGCGCCGGGTTCTTGCGGATCTCGTCCTCGATCCAGCGGTTCATCGCCGCGGTGTCGGCGACGGGATCGTCGCTCGGGAAGTGCGTGAACGGTTCGCCGAAGCGCACCCGGTAGCCCTGGCCGCCGGGCAGCATCTCGGCGATCACCGGCTGCACCACCATGCCGAGCGCACGCGCCATGCGCGACGGTGCGAGCAGCGTCGCGGCCGGCACCCCGAAGAACGGCACGAACGCGGCATCGCGCGCGCCGAAATCCATGTCGGGCAGGTTGAAGAAGGCGTGCCCCTTGCGGATCGCGCGGATCAGCGGCAACGCCTTGTCGCTGCGCGGAAAGATCTCCGCATGGTCGCCGAAGCGCATGCGGCCCTTGCGGATCGCCTCGTCCATCACCGGGTTGCTCTGCTGCTGGTACATCGAGCAGGCCGGGTGCTGCTGGAACAGCAGCGTCGCGACGCCGGCCACGTCCAGCCCCATGAAGTGCGGCACCAGCCACATCACCGGCCGCGGGCTGCGCTCGGCGAGCTTCACGTCGCCTTCGACGTGGATGATCCGCTTCAGCTGCGACATCGGCGCATACCAGAGCAGGCTGCGCTCGAGGATGCTGCGGCCCAGCCACTGGAAATGCTCGCGGGCGAGCGCGAACCGCTGCTGCGGGCTCCAGTCCGGGTAGCAGAGCTCCAGGTTGCGCAGCGCAACGCGCCGCCGCGAGCGCGCCAGCGCGAACAGCAGCCGCCCCAGCCCGCGTCCCAGCGCGGCCAGCAGCGGCAGTGGCAGGCAATGCAGCAGCCACATCGTTCCCAGCAGCAAGCGGGTTCCCATCGAGCGTTCTCTATTCTTTTTGCGCGGCGTCCGCCGGATGTTCGCGCGGCGCCTTGTATCGGTTGTAGCCCCACAGGTACTGGCCGGGGCACTGCAGTATCAGCTGTTCCATCGCCCGGTTGACGGCGCTGGCCGCCTCGGTCGGGTCGTCCGGCAGCGCGCCGGGGAATTCGAAGAAGCGCTGCACGTAGCCGGCACCGCGCGGCAGCCGCTCGCCCCAGGTCAGCAGCAGCGCGGCACCGGTCTGCTGCGCGAGCCGTGCCGCCAGCGTCATCGTGTAGGCCGGCTTGCCGAAGAAGGGTGCCCACACGCCCATGCCGTCGGGCGGCACCTGGTCGGGCAGCAGGCCGACCATCTCGCCGCGGCGCAGCGCGCGGATCATCTGGCGCACGCCCGACAGCGTGGCCGGCACCGCCTGCAGGTGCGGCCGGTCGCGGGCGGTCTCCTCGAGACGGCGCAGCCAGGCCTGGCGTGCCGGGCGGTACAGCACCGTGATCGGCTGCTGCGTGCCCCAGCGCTCGGCGATGGCCTGGGCCGTGATCTCGAAGCAGCCCATGTGCGGCGTGAGCAGCAGCACGCCGCGGCCGGACTCGAGCGCGCGGGCCACCAGCGCCTCGCCCTCGAAGCGCACCAGGGCGAGCACGCTGCGGTCGATCGGCCGCAGCCACAGCTTCGGCAGTTCCATCACCATGCGGCCGGCCGATGCGATCGCCGGGCGCCACGCGGGCCTGTCGAGCCCGGCCTGGGCGGCGTTTTCGACCATGCGGCGCCGGTAGCTGCCGGACAACGCGTAGCCCAGCCAGCCCAGGACGCCGCCGAGAAGATGCAAAAAGCCCAGCGAAAGCCCGGCAAACCAGCGCAATAGGGTTGTCATCTGTTTCTATAATCCCGCCATCGCCGAGTTATGAACTACTTGCGGGGCGATTCAAAAATCCTGCTAAAGCGTTCGCCGCTCGAAGAACCCTCAAGTCCGGCAACGCGGTTTTCAACCTTGCTGGAGTTTAAGAGTGTCGAACGACTTCCTTTTCACGTCCGAGTCCGTTTCTGAAGGCCACCCCGACAAGGTCGCCGACCAGATCTCCGACGCCATCCTCGACGCGATCTTCAAGCAGGACCCGCGTTCGCGTGTGGCCGCCGAGACGCTGACCAACACCGGCCTGGTCGTGCTGGCCGGCGAGATCACCACCAACGCGCACGTCGACTACATCCAGGTCGCCCGCGACACGATCAAGCGCATCGGCTACGACAACACCGAGTACGGCATCGACTACAAGGGCTGCGCGGTGATGGTCTGCTACGACAAGCAGTCCAATGACATCGCCCAGGGCGTCGACCAGGCGAGCGACGACCACCTGAACACCGGTGCCGGCGACCAGGGCCTGATGTTCGGCTACGCCTGCGACGAGACGCCCGAGCTGATGCCCGCGCCCATCTATTACGCGCACCGCCTGGTCGAGCGCCAGGCCCAGCTGCGCAAGGACGGCCGCCTGCCGTTCCTGCGCCCCGACGCGAAGAGCCAGGTGACGATGCGCTACGTCGACGGCAAGCCGCACAGCATCGACACCGTCGTGCTGTCGACCCAGCACAGCCCGGACCAGAGCGAGACGCCGAAGAAGATGAAGGCCTCGTTCAACGAAGCCATCATCGAGGAGATCATCAAGCCGGTGCTCCCGAAGGAGTGGCTGAAGGACACCAAGTTCCTGATCAACCCGACCGGCCGTTTCGTCATCGGCGGCCCGCAGGGCGACTGCGGCCTGACCGGCCGCAAGATCATCGTCGACACCTACGGCGGCGCCTGCCCGCACGGCGGCGGCGCGTTCTCGGGCAAGGATCCGAGCAAGGTCGACCGCTCGGCCGCGTATGCGGCGCGCTACGTCGCGAAGAACATCGTCGCGGCAGGCCTGGCGCGCCAGTGCCAGATCCAGGTGGCGTACGCGATCGGCGTGGCCCGCCCGATGAACGTGACGGTCTACACCGAAGGCACCGGCGTGCTCCCCGACGACAAGCTGGCCGCGCTGGTCAACGAGCACTTCGACCTGCGCCCGAAGGGCATCATCCAGATGCTCGACCTGCTGCGCCCGATCTACGAGAAGACGGCCGCCTACGGCCACTTCGGCCGCGAGGAGCCGGAGTTCAGCTGGGAAAAGACGGACAAGGCCCAGGCGCTGCGCGCAGCGGCGGGGCTGTAAGAGACGGCTTGTCAGACAGACGGGCCTGCGTGCAGTAGTGCGCGCAGCGCTGTCGGCGATCGCTACCGCGGCTTCAGCCGGCGGCGCGGCCCGCCGATATGCGGGACGAAGGCGTCGAGACCGGCGTCACCGGTCCTGCCCATGCCCCTCGCTCCTGCTGCTGCTTCCTCGCTGACCGTCCTCGTCGTCGACGACCAGCCCGGCGTGCGCGTCGCGCTCGTCGCGCAGCTCGATGCACTGGGCCACCGGGTGCTCGAAGCCGGCGACGCGACCTGGGCGCTGGAGCAGTTCCAGCGCCACCAGCCCGACCTGGTGCTGCTCGACGTCGTGATGCCCGGCCATGACGGCTACTGGCTGGCGCGCCAGATGCGCCAGGCCGAGTCCGGCCGCTGGACGCCGATCATCTTCCTGTCCGCGCGCGACCAGGAGCAGGACCTGTGGAAAGGCATCGAGAGCGGCGGCGACGATTACCTGGTGAAGCCGGTGTCGACCGTGGTGCTGGCCGCCAAGCTGCGCGCGATGACCCGGCTGCTGCAGATGCAGGCCCAGCTGATGCAGGTGTCGTCGGAGCTGCGCACCGCGAACCAGCGCCTGCAGCACCTGAGCGAACTCGACGAACTGACCGGCCTGATCAACCGCCGCGGCTTCGACCGCCTGCTGCATGCCGAGATCGGCGCCGCGCGGCGCGAGCAGCAGCCGCTGACGCTGGTGTTCTGCGACCTCGATGCGTTCAAGCCCTACAACGACACGCTAGGCCACGTGCAGGGCGACGATTGCCTGCGCCGCATCGGCGCGCTGCTGCGCGACGCCTGCCACCGGCCACGCGACCGCGCGACGCGCTACGGCGGCGAGGAGTTCGCGCTGATCCTGCCGAACACGCCGAAATCGGGCGCGATGACCTTCGCGCGCGCGATCCGCCGGATGCTGGCCGGCGTGGCGCTGCCGCACCCGGCCTCGCCGGTCGGCGGGCTGGTCACGCTGACCGGCGGCATCACCACCTGCATTCCCGACGCCCAGACCACCGCCGAAGGCATGGTGATGCGCGCCGACCAGGCCCTGTACGCCGCGAAGGCGCAGGGGCGGGACCGCTTCTTCAGCTTCGAGATGCAGCTCGACACGGTGGAGCAGCTGGAAAGATAGGGCCCCCCAGTCGCTATCGCTCCTGCCCCCGAGGGGCGCCTCCCTTCGGCCCGGCGGAGCCGGATCCTGGGGAGTGGCTTGATGGAGCGCCTCGCTTTCGCGGGCGCGGCCGAGGACTGGTGACACCAACTGGCAACCGGATGCCGCATCATTCCGGCCATGCCGATCACCCTCGACCACCTGCGGCGCTACGCCGTCGCCCGCACGCTCTTCAAGCCGACCACGCTGCTGCGCGCGATCCGCCAGCTGGGGTTCCTGCAGGCCGACCCGATCCGTTCGCCGGCGCGCGCGCAGGACCTGACGCTGCGCCACCGCGTCAAGGGCTACCGCGCGGGCGAGCTGGAGCGCCGCTACGCGAAGCTGCCGATCGAGGAGGACTGCCTCGTCAACTACGGCTTCCTGCCGCGCGAGCACCTGGCGCTGATGCACCCGCGCGTCGCCACGACGGTGTGGGACCGCGCCACGCAGCGCCGCGCCGCCGACGTGCTGGCCTTCGTGCGCGAGCGCGGCCGCGTGCACCCGCGCGAGGTCGACGATCATTTCGCGCACGGCCGCGTCACCAACTACTGGGGCGGCTCGTCGAACGCCAGCACCCACCTGCTCGACGGCATGCACTACCGCGGCATGCTGCGCGTCGTGCGGCGCGATGCGGGCATCCGCGTCTACGAGGCGGTCGAGCATGCGCCGGCCGACGACAGCCCCGGCGAACGGGCGCGCCGCGCCGCCGCGCTGCTGGAATTGATCGTGCGCAAGTACGCGCCGCTGCCGGCGCGCAGCCTGACCCACCTGACCGCGTTGCTGGGCTACGGCGCACCGCACCTGAAGACGCAGACGCAGGCGGCGATGAAGCTGGCGCGCGAGCAGCTCGCGAGCCTGCAGCTCGATGGCGTCACCTGGTACTGGCCGGCCGACGAGAACCCGGCCTCGCGCCGCCATGCGCCCGATGACGCGGTGCGGCTGCTCGCGCCGTTCGACCCGGTGGTCTGGGACCGCACCCGCTTCGAGCTGCTGTGGGGCTGGGCCTACCGCTTCGAGGCCTACACGCCGGCACCGAAGCGCAGGTTCGGCTACTACGCGCTGCCGCTGCTGTGGCACGACCGCGTGATCGGCTGGGGCAACCTGTCGATGGTCGGCGGGCGGTTGACGCAGCAGCTCGGCTACGTCGACGGCCGCGCGCCGCGCGACCCGGCGTTCAAGGCCGGGCTGGCCGACGAGATCGAGCGCATGCGCAGCTTCCTCGGRGTCGACTGAGCTTCAGCCGCCGGCCTGCAGCGGCCGCTGCCGCGCCGCGAGCGACGCCGCCAGTGCCAGCACGCCGGCCGAGGCAGCGAGCC
>NZ_JBFUFQ010000238.1:0-8652 GCF_056403355.1 Rhizobacter sp. P2_H3
ACCTGCACCAGCAGGGCGTGACGCGCCTGGACGTCGTCAACTTCATCGCCCACGGCATCAAGAAGACCGATCCGCCGGAGCCGGCCAAGCCGAGCGAGGGCGGCCCGAGCGCCGAAGGCGAGAAGGACGAGGGCGAGGGCAAGGGATCGCCGCTCGACCAGTTCACGCAGAACCTGAACCAGCTGGCACGTGACGGCAAGATCGATCCGCTGATCGGCCGCGAGCTCGAGGTCGAGCGCGTGATCCAGATCCTGTGCCGCCGCCGCAAGAACAAC
Source organism: Rhizobacter sp. P2_H3 (assembly GCF_056403355.1). NCBI lineage: Bacteria > Pseudomonadati > Pseudomonadota > Betaproteobacteria > Burkholderiales > Sphaerotilaceae > Rhizobacter > Rhizobacter sp. P2_H3. The sequence continues at coordinate 276 of NZ_JBFUFQ010000238.1, forward strand.
CCGCTGCTGGTCGGTGAAGCCGGCGTTGGCAAGACGGCGATCGCCGAGGGCTTGGCCTGGCGCATCACGCAGGGCGACGTGCCGGAGATCCTGGCCGATGCCAACGTGTATTCGCTCGACATGGGCGCGCTGCTGGCCGGTACCAAGTACCGCGGCGATTTCGAGCAACGCCTGAAGAGCGTGCTGAAGCACCTGAAGGACCAGCCGAACGCGGTGCTGTTCATCGATGAGATCCACACGCTGATCGGCGCCGGTGCGGCCTCGGGCGGCACGCTGGACGCGAGCAACCTGCTGAAGCCAGCGCTCAGCTCGGGTGCAATGAAGTGCATTGGTGCGACCACCTTCACTGAATACCGCGGCATCTTCGAGAAGGATGCGGCGCTGTCGCGGCGCTTCCAGAAGGTCGACGTGGTCGAGCCGTCGGTCGAGCAGACGGTCGAGATCCTGAAGGGCCTGAAGTCGCGCTTCGAGGAGCACCACAGCGTGAAATACGCGCTGGGCGCGCTGCAGGCCGCGGCCGAGCTGTCGGCCAAGTTCATCAACGACCGCCACCTGCCCGACAAGGCGATCGACSTGATCGACGAGGCCGGTGCGGCGCAGCGCATCCTGCCGAAGAGCAAGCAGAAGAAGACCATCACGCGCAACGAGGTCGAGGAGATCGTCGCGAAGATCGCGCGCATCCCGCCGACCAGCGTGTCGAACGACGACCGTTCCAAGCTGAAGACGCTGGACCGCGACCTGAACAGCGTGGTGTTCGGCCAGGAGCCGGCAGTCGAGGCGATCGCGGCAGCAATCAAGATGGCGCGCTCCGGTCTCGGCAAGCCCGACAAGCCGATCGGCTCGTTCCTGTTCAGCGGCCCGACCGGCGTCGGCAAGACCGAGGTCGCGAAGCAGCTCGCGTTCATCCTGGGCATCGAGCTGATCCGCTTCGACATGAGCGAGTACATGGAGCGCCATGCCGTGAGCCGCCTGATCGGTGCGCCTCCGGGCTACGTCGGCTTCGACCAGGGCGGCCTGCTGACCGAGGCGATCACGAAGAAGCCGCATGCGGTGCTGCTGCTCGACGAGATCGAGAAGGCGCATCCGGACGTCTTCAACGTGCTGCTGCAGGTGATGGACCACGGCACGCTGACCGACAACAACGGGCGCAAGGCCGATTTCCGCAACGTCATCATCATCATGACGACGAACGCGGGCGCGGAGACGATGAACAAGTCGACGATCGGCTTCACGAACTCCCGCGAGCAGGGCGACGAGATGGCCGACATCAAGCGCCTGTTCACGCCGGAGTTCCGCAACCGGCTCGACGCGACGGTCAGCTTCCGGGCGCTGAACGAAGAGATCATCCTGCGGGTGGTCGACAAGTTCCTGCTGCAGCTCGAGGGCCAGCTGTCGGAGAAGAAGGTCGAGGTCACGTTCACCGACGGGTTGCGCAAGCTGCTCGCGAAGAAGGGGTTCGACCCGCTGATGGGTGCGCGGCCGATGCAACGCCTGATCCAGGACACGATCCGTCGTGCGCTGGCCGACGAGCTGCTGTTCGGCAGCCTGGTCGACGGTGGCCGCCTGACGGTGGACGTGGACGCCGACGGCAAGACGGTGCTCGACATCCAGCCGGCGAAGAAGATCGACAAGCCGAAGGCGGAGCCGGCGACGGCCTGATCTTCGCGAGTCGTGATCCGGAACGAGGCCTGCGGGCCCCGTTTCTCATGGCGCGTCAGGTGATCGACGGATCCGCGAGCGGAAAGCGCGCTGCCGGATCCTGCCCGAAGAAGTCGCGCAGCAGCTCGTACAGCGGCGCGTCCCACGCCTGCAGGTCGAGCGGTGCGACGAAGAAGGTCTCGCAGGCGACCGCGAAGAACTCGTCCGGGCCTTCGGCGGCGTACGGGTCCATGAAGATGTCCTCGTCGCCATCCACTTCGCTGCAGAAGCGTTCATAGCTCGCCGGCATCACCTCGCGCCAGCGCAGGTGGGCCTGCTTGTCCGGCAGCGGCGGGATGCCGTCGGAGCGGCCGTCGCGCATGTCGATGACGTGCGCGAACTCGTGGATCACGACGTTGTAGGCCCAGCCGCTTCCGTCCTCCGGGTTTTCCTGCGCATCGGCGACATCGCGCCACGACAGCGTCATCGGCCCGGCGCCGGGCGCCTCGCCGGTGAGCGCCTCTTCGTACTCGTGCACGATGCCGTCGTCGTCGACGACCTCGCGCTTTGCGAGCATCTCGTCGGGGTGCACGACGATCAGCACGAAGCCGTCGTACCAGTCGAGCCCGAGCTTGAGCACCGGCAGGCAGGCCTGTGCGGCGATCGCGACCGCCATCGCGTCGCTGACGACCACGCCGTGCGTGCCGTGGAACTGCTTGTCGGCGAGGAACAGCGTCGCGAAGCGGCGCAACTGCGCGGCATCGGCCTCATCGAGGTCGCCGAGGAACGGGTAGCGTTCGAGCGTCTCGGCCCACAGTTCATCGGGAATCGGCCGGCGCGCCAAGGTGCGGCGCTCGCGCCACCCCCGCCATGCCGAAGCCAGGCGCCCCAGCACGGCGGCTCAGGAAGGCAGCKCCACGCCTGGCGGCATGGTCACAGGGACACGCCTGGCGGCGTGATGCGCCTGAAGCCGCGCGCGCTCAGGCGCAGCACCTCGGCGCGCAGCGGCGGGTGGTCGAGCTCCCAATCGCTGAGCACATGGCGCAGCATGCCCGGCGCCAGCGGCTCGCTCCCCGGGTGGTGCGTGTGGCCGTGCACCATCGTCGTCGCGCCCGCTTCATGCAGCCAGCGCACCGCGGCGGCGCCGTCGACATCGGCCCAGYCCATCGGCGTCGGGAGCTGGCGCTTGAGCTGCTCGCTCTCGTTGCGCACCGCGCGCGCGAAGCGGCGGCGCTCGTCGAGCGGCTTCGCGAGGAAATCCTGCTGCCAGGCCTCGCTGCGCACCAGCGCGCGGAACTGCTGGTACTTGGTGTCGTCCAGGCACAGCGCGTCGCCATGCGTCAGCAGCACGCGCAGCCCGAAGGCCTGCAGCACCGTCGGGTCGGGCAGCGCGACCACGCCGCAGTCGCGCAGCATGTCGAGCCCGACCAGGAAATCGCGGTTGCCCGCCATGAAGCCGACCGTGCGGCGGCACGCCGCCTCGGCCAGCTCGTTCGCGCAGCGGGCCTCGAACTCGTCGTGGCGGCTGTCGTCGCCGGCCCACACCTCGAACAGGTCGCCGAGGATGAACACCGCATCGGCATCGGTCGTGCGCAGGTAGGCCGACCAGGCGTCGAAGGTGCGCGGCGTGTCGGCGCTCAGGTGCAGGTCGGAGATGAAGTCCACGCAGCGCCAGTCGACCGGCGCTGCGTACTCCCAGAGGCTGGGCAAGGGAGGCGGCGCAACGGCGGTCTGGCGCGACATGGAACCCCGGTACTGCAGGAGGTTGATGCGGGTAGGCGAAAAGAGGAGCGGGTCAGACCACCTTGGCTTCGGTGATCACGACGTCTTCGAGCGGCACATCGCTGTGGCCGCCCTTGTTGCCGGTCTTCACCTGCTCGATCTTGTCGACGATCTCATGGCCCGACACGACCTTGCCGAACACCGCATAGCCCCAGCCGGACGGCGTCTCGGACTTGAAGTTCAGGAAGTCGTTGTCGGTCGCGTTGATGAAGAACTGCGCGGTGGCCGAGTGCGGCACGCTGGTGCGTGCCATCGCGAGCGTGTAGTGGTCGTTCTTCAGCCCGTTGCCGGCTTCGTTCTGGATCTGTGCATCGGTGGGCTTCTGCTTCATGCCGGGCTCGAAACCGCCGCCCTGGATCATGAAGCCCTTGATGACGCGGTGGAACACCGTGCCGGCGTAGTGGCCCTTCTCGACGTACGAGAGGAAGTTCTTGACCGACAGCGGCGCTTTCACGTCGTCGAGTTCGATGCGGATGGTGCCGTGGTTGGTGACCAGGTCGACGAGTTTGCTCATGTTATTTCTCCAGCGTGGCTTGCTTGATGATGACGGGTTGGACCGGCACGTCCTGGTGCGGGCCCTTGTTGCCGGTCTGTACGGCGCGGATCTTGTCGACGACCTCCATGCCGGAGACGACCTTGCCGAACACCGCATAGCCGTTGCCGTCGCGCGATTGCGCGGCGTTCAGGAAGTCGTTGTCCTTCAGGTTGATGAAGAACTGCGCGGTGGCGGAGTTCGGGTCCATCGTGCGGGCCATCGCGACGGTGCCACGCGTGTTGGTCAGGCCGTTGCGGGCTTCCAGCGGGATCGGCGGGCGGGTCTGCTTTTCCTTCAGGTCGGGCGTCATGCCGCCGCCCTGGATCATGAAGTTCGGGATCACGCGGTGGAAGACGGTGCCGTTGTAGTGGCCGTCCTTCACGTACTGCAGGAAATTCGCGGACGACTTCGGCGCCTTCTCGGCATCGACCTCGATCACGATGTCGCCGAGCGACGTGGCCAGCTTCACCTTCTGCTGTGCGTGGGCCGTCATGCTGCCGGCCAGGCCGCCGATGACGATCGCGCCGGTCACCAGCAGCGGCTTCCATGACTTGAGGGTTCTCACAAGATCACTCCTTCGAAGAATATTTTCCATTGTCCACCTTCCTTGCCCCAGTACTGACGCTTCAGCGGGCCGGTCAGCTGGCCGCTCAGCACCTCGCCGAAGGTCACGATCAGCACCTCGCCGGCGTCGCGCCACGACAGGATCGACATCTCCTTCAGCTCGGCAGTGCGCCCGCGCGTGGCCTGCAGTTCCTTGTCGACCATCTGCGACCACTGCGCCAGGTCGGCGGTGCCGCTCTGGAACTGCGGCGAGTAGAAGCTCAGCAGCTTGCGCGCGTCGCCCTGCGAGCGCGCGACGCGCCACTGCTCGACCATCGCATGCGCCGCGACGCGTTCCTGCGCGACCTGCGCGCGCGCCACCCATTCGAGCTTCGGTGCGATCACGACCGGCGTGCGCCGCGGCGACACCTCGCGCAGCAGGCGCAGCAGGTCGGGGTTGGCGAGCACGACGCAGCCGTCGGTGGTCTGCGGGCCGCGCGCGAAGTTGGCCGGCGGCACGCCGTGCAGCCAGATGCCGCCGCCGGTCTTGCCGCGCCGGCGGTCGTATTCGTTGGGGTAGTTCAGCGTCAGCGCGCCAGGGCCGTAGAACTCGGCGACCTGCTGGTTCGTCAGCCGGCTGGTGATGAAGTAGGCGCCGAGCGGCGTGCGCTGGTCGCCTTGCTCCTTCTTGTCGACGCCCAACCGGCCGAGCGAGACGTAGTGGTCGGCAACCAGGCGCAGGCCCTTCGCGTCGTTCGCGAACAGGTACAGGCGCGAGCGGCTCGCGTCGACGGCGATCGCATGCCGCGTGCTCGACGGGATGTCGATGAACTGGCGCGGCACGGCATCGGCCGGCGGGCGTTCGGTGAGCGCGGCCAGCCGCAGCGTGGCTTCCTGGCGCAGCTGCACGAGCTGGTCGGGCGACGAGGCGGCCAGCTCGGGGGGCGCCGCGCCCATCGCCTCGAGCGGCTGCCGGCGGGCCAGCAGCAGGTCGCCGTACACCAGTTGGGCGAGCTGGAAGTTGGGCACGTCGCGCGTCAGCGTTTCGGCCCGCGCGAGCGCGCGGCGTGCATCGCCGTCGCGGATCAGCTGGTAGATGTCGATCAGCCGGGCTTCGGGGGAAGCGGGCGCGGCGGCCACGCCGCTGCGTGCCACGGCCGGCTTCAGCGGCGCGGCCACGGCCACGCCCGCCGCCCATGGCAGCGCCAGGCAGACAGGCAGTGCCGCGCGGCGGCACCACTCACGCAGGCGTCGGATCACGAACCGGTGCTTTCCTTCTGGATCAGCCAGCGGCCGGAGACGCGCACCAGGTCGAGCCGCTTGCGACTGGACACCTTCAGCGCATCGGCGCTGTAGGCCTGGCGCACCTGCACGACGGCCTTGTCGCCTTGCACGCGGATGTCGAAATCGCTCAGGTTCACCGCGATGCTGCGCTTGCCGGTGATGCGGGCGCGGCGTTCGGCCTCCCAGGCGGCGCGCGACTTGCCACCATTGAAATCATGGGTGTAGGACGCGAAGTAGGCGTCCATGTCCTTGCTCGCCCAGGCCGCGGCCCACGCGAGCACGGCGGTCTGTACGACCTTTGTGTCTTCGGCGGCGGCCGGTGAAGAAGCCACCGCGGCGGGTGCAGGCGCGGGAACGGGCGCAGGGACAGGCGCAAGAGCAGGTGCAGGAGCAGGCACCGGAGCCGGCTTCGGCGCGGCTGCAACGACCGGCGGCGGGGCGGGAACGGGTGCGGGCGCCGGTGCAGGCTTGGCCGCAGCGATCACCACCGGTGGCTCTGAGCGCGTCATCGGCGAGAACAGGTCGCGGATCATCGCGAGCTTCGGGCTCACCTTGGCGGTGCTGCTGCCGTCGATCTGCAGCGCGCGCGAATAGGCCTGGCTCGCCAGCTTCGCGTACACGTCGCCGAGGTTCTCGTAGGCGGTCGCATAGCTCGGGTTGGTGCGGATCGCTGCCTCGAGCGAGCGCCGCGCCTGGTCGTACTGGCCCTGCTTGCTGTAGAGCACCGCGAGGTTGTTGTGCGGCTCGGGCAGCTCGGGGTGGTCTTCGGTGAGCTTCACGAACACCGCGATCGCGTCGTTYGACTTGCCTTGCTCCGACAGCACCAGGCCCTTCAGGAAGCGCATGCGGGCGTCCTTCGGCTTGGTGGAGAGGAACTGGTCGGCCTTCTGGTTCGCCTCGGCCAGCCGGCCCGCGCCGAGCAGGCTGTCGACATCGCCGTACTCGTCGGCCCGCGCGGTGCTGGCGATCGTGAACACGGTGAACGCGGCCAGGGCGACGAGCGAAGAGCGTGGAGTCATCAGGTGGCCGCGAGGTTTTGGGTGGGCGCCGTGGGGCGGAACGAGGTGCGGATACGGCCCGCTATACTGCGAAAATTGTATAGCAGCCCCATGGCTGCAAGCCCCTCGACCCGCTGGCCAGGCCCTATGAGCGGTTCCACTGCAGCACTCCGCCGATGACCCTGAGCATCTTCAACACCTTGTCGCGTCAGACCGAGGTGTTCACGCCGATCGAACCCAACCATGTGCGCATGTATGTGTGCGGCATGACGATCTACGACCTGTGCCACGTCGGCCATGCACGCTTCATGATGGCCTTCGACGTCGCCGCACGCTGGCTGCGCACGCTGGGCTACCAGGTTACCTACGTGCGCAACATCACCGACATCGACGACAAGATCATCAGGCGCGCGCTCGAACGCAACATCCCGATCCGCCAGCTGACCGACGAGATGACGGCCGCGATGCATGAAGACGTGGCCGCGCTCGGCATCCTGCCGCCGACCCACGAGCCGCGCGCGACGCAGTACGTGCCGCAGATGCTGCAGATGATCTCCACGCTCGAGCGCAAGGGCTATGCCTACCGCTCGCCGAACGGCGACGTGAACTACGCGGTGCGCAAGTTCGACGGCTACGGCAAGCTGTCGGGCAAGTCGCTCGACCAGCTGCGCGCCGGCGAGCGCGTGGCCGTGCTCGACGGCAAGGACGACCCGCTCGACTTCGTGCTGTGGAAGTCCGCCAAGCCCAGCGAGCCCGACGACGCCAAGTGGGCGAGCGAGTTCGGCGCCGGCCGCCCGGGCTGGCACATCGAATGCTCGGCGATGAGCTGCGCGCTGCTCGGCGAGCAGTTCGACATCCACGGCGGCGGCATGGACCTGCAGTTCCCGCACCACGAGAACGAGATCGCGCAGAGCGAGGGCGCGAGCGGCAAGCGCTTCGTCAACGTGTGGATGCACAACGGCTTCCTGAACGTCGTCAACGAGCAGGGCGAGAACGAGAAGATGTCGAAGTCGCTCGGCAACTTCTTCACGATCCGCGACGTGCTCAAGCACTACGACGGCGAGACGCTGCGCTTCTTCATGCTGCGCACGCAGTACCGCAGCCCGCTGAACTTCGGCCCCGCCAACCTCGACGACGCGCGCAACGCGCTGCGCCGGCTCTACACCGCGCTGGTCGACCTCGACGTGCCCGAACTGCCGGTCGACTGGGCGCAGCCGCAGGCCGCGCGCTTCCGCGCCGCGATGAACGAGGACTTCAACACGCCGGAAGCGGTGGCGGTGCTGTTCGAGCTCGCGACCGAGCTGAACAAGAGCCGCTCGCCGCAACAGGCGGCGCTGTTCAAGGGGCTGGCCGCGACGCTCGGGCTGCTGCAGCAGAACGCGCGCAGCTACCTGCAGGCCGGCAGCACGCTCGACGACGCCGCGATCCAGGCGCAGATCCAGGCCCGGGCCGATGCGAAGAAGGCGCGCGATTTCGCGCTCGCCGACCGCATCCGCCAGGACCTGCTCGCGCAAGGCATCGTGCTACAGGACTCCGCGCAAGGCACGACCTGGATGAAGGCCTGATCCGTGGGGCGCTCCGTCACTCCCGAGTATTG
>NZ_JBFUFQ010000239.1:0-8513 GCF_056403355.1 Rhizobacter sp. P2_H3
GCTTCAACGTGCACTACGGCCAGGTCGTGCCGCGCGCCGACCTCGACGTGTGGATGGTCGCGCCGAAGGCCCCCGGCCACACGGTGCGCTCGACCTACACGCAAGGTGGCGGCGTGCCGCACCTGATCGCCGTCTATGCCGACAAGACCGGCAAGGCGCGTGACCTGGCGCTGTCGTACGCGGCAGCCAACGGCGGCGGCAAGGCCGGCGTGATCGAGACCAACTTCCGCGAAGAGACCGAGACCGACCTGTTCGGCGAGCAGGCCGTGCTGTGCGGCGGCGCCGTCGAGCTGATCAAGGCCGGTTTCGAGACGCTGACCGAAGCCGGCTACGCGCCGGAGATGGCCTACTTCGAGTGCCTGCACGAGCTGAAGCTGATCGTCGACCTGATCTACGAGGGCGGCATCGCCAACATGAACTACTCGATCTCGAACAACGCCGAGTACGGCGAGTACGTGACCGGGCCGAAGATCGTGACGGACGAGACCCGCCAGGCGATGCGCCAGGCGCTGAAGGACATCCAGACCGGCGAATACGCGAAGAGCTTCATCCTGGAGAACCGCGCCGGCGCCCCGACGCTGCTGTCGCGCCGCCGCCTGACGGCCGAGCACCCGATCGAGGTGGTCGGCGAGCAGCTGCGCGCGATGATGCCGTGGATCAAGAAGAACCGCCTGGTCGACCAGTCGAAGAACTGAGCGGCGCACCAGCCCGCCGACCCGAAAGGGCTGCACGCCGCGCGCGTGCGGCCCTTTTTCACGAAGGCGCTGCGGTATCCTTCGCGCCATTCCCCTCCACCCATGGCCCATGAGCGACGACGTGCACGACGGCGACCCCCACCTGCCAGATGCTGATGTGCCACCGGCGCGGCCGCGCCGCAAGGGCATCTACATCCTGCCGAACCTGTTCACGCTGGCGGCGCTGTTCGGCGGCTTCTATGCCATCGTGATGGCGATGAACGGCCAGTTCGAGCAATCGGCCATCGGCATCTTCTGCGCGATGGTGCTCGACAGCCTCGACGGCCGCGTGGCGCGCATGACGAACACGCAGAGCGCGTTCGGCGAGCAGATGGACAGCCTGTCGGACATGGTGTCGTTCGGTGCGGCGCCGGCGCTGATCGTCTACGAATGGGCGCTGAAGGACCTGGGCAAGCCGGGCTGGCTCGCGGCCTTCGTCTACTGCTCGTGCGCCGCGCTGCGCCTGGCGCGCTTCAACACCAACCTGAAGGTCGTCGACAAGCGCTTCTTCCAGGGGCTGCCCAGCCCGGCCGCTGCGGCGCTGGTGATGGGCTTCATCTGGCTGATGAACGACCAGGGCTTCATGGTCGACGAGGAGGGCGCCTGGCTCATCTGGACGGCGTTCGGCTTCACGCTGTATGCCGGGCTGACGATGGTGACCAACGTGCCGTTCTACAGCTTCAAGGACGTGAGCTTCAAGCGCTCGGTGCCGTTCGTCGTGATCGTCGCGATCGCGCTCGGCATCTCGCTGTTCACCTGGCACCCGCCGCTGGTGTTCTTCGGCCTGTTCGTCATCTACGGCCTCTCGGGCTACGGCGTCTACGTCTGGAAGCGGATGAAGGGCAAGCCGGTCAGCGTGATCGCCACGTCGATGGACGAGCCGGACGAAGAAGGCCTGCACCGTTGACCCCGCGGCAAGGCATGCTACATTCGCACCCCATGACGTTTCGCACCACGATCACTCTAGCGCTATTCCTAGGAGTACCCCGGGTGCGCTGATCGTTCACGTCCATCGTTTTCGTCTCAACGGCCCGATTGCAACCTGCAGCGGGCCGTTTTGCTTTTTGGAGTGCAGGTTGCCCCACACGACTCTCGAGGGATCGCCATGCTGAAGCAGCCGCACACCAAGTACCGCGCATTCAAACCCGTCGCCTTGCCCGACCGCCGCTGGCCGGATGCCGTGCTGACGCACGCACCGATCTGGCTCAGCACCGACCTGCGCGACGGCAACCAGGCGCTGATCGAGCCGATGGACGCGCAGCGCAAGCTGCGCATGTTCGAGATGCTGCTGCGCATCGGCTTCAAGGAGATCGAGGTCGGGTTTCCGTCGGCCTCGCAGACGGATTTCGATTTCGTGAGGTTGCTGATCGAGCAGGACTGCATCCCGGACGACGTGACGATCCAGGTGCTGACGCCGGCCCGCGAGCCGCTGATCCGCCGCACCTTCGAATCGCTGCAGGGCGCGCGCCGCGCCATCGTGCACCTCTACAACGCGACGGCCCCGGGCATGCGCCGCGTGGTGCTCGGCCTCGACGAAGACGGCGTCGTCGAGCTGGCGTCCAGCCATGCGCGCATCTTCAACGAGTGCGCCGCGGCGCAGCCCGGCACCGACTGGCACTTCGAGTACTCGCCCGAGACCTTCTCCGACACCGAGCTGCCGTTCGCCAAGCGCGTCGTCGACGCGGTGACCGCCGTGTGGCAGCCCACGCCGCAGCGCCCGTGCATCGTCAACCTGCCGACCACCATCGAGCGCTGCACGCCGAACGTGTTCGCCGACATGATCGAGTGGATGCACCGCCACCTCGAGCGGCGCGATGCGATCGTGCTGTCGGTGCATCCGCACAACGACCGCGGCACCGGCACCGCGACCGGCGAGCTCGCCCTGATGGCCGGCGCCGACCGCATCGAAGGCTGCCTGTTCGGCAACGGCGAACGCACCGGCAATGTCGACCTCGTCAACATCGCGCTGAACCTGTACACGCAGGGCATCGACCCGGGCCTCGATTTCTCGGACATCGACGAGGTGCGCCGCTGTGTCGAGCACTGCAACCAGCTGCCGGTGCATCCGCGGCATCCGTATGCCGGCGACCTGGTCTACACCTCGTTCTCCGGCTCGCACCAGGATGCGATCAAGAAGGCCTTCGCGCAGCGCCGGCCGACCGACATCTGGGACGTGCCGTACCTGCCGATCGACCCGGTCGACCTCGGGCGCAGCTATGACGCGGTGATCCGCGTCAACAGCCAGTCGGGCAAGGGCGGGGTGTCGTACCTGCTCGAGACCGAGTACGGCGTGGAGCTGCCGCGCCGCCTGCAGATCGAGTTCAGCGGCGTGGTCCAGCGCGTGATGGACGACAGCGGCAAGGAGCAGACCGCCGCCGACCTGTGGGCCGTCTTCCGGAGCGAGTACGGCATCGCCGACGCTCCCGTCGCACGCGCGACGGCGCCGACGATCACCGCGCAGGCCGACGGCTCGGTTCACCTGCACGGCACGGTCGGCCTGGGCGATCGCGAACTGGCGCTGGATGCGCAGGGCGCCGGGCCGATCGACGCGTTCGTCAACGCGCTGAACCGGCACCTGGCCGTGCCGGTGCGCGTGCTGGATTACCACGAGCATGCGATCGCCAGCGGCGCCGATGCGCGCGCTGCGGCCTACCTCGAGCTGCGGGTGGGCGATGCGGTGACGCTGTTCGGCGTCGGCATCGATGCCAACATCGTTTCCGCCTCGCTGAAGGCCATCGTGTCGGGCCTGCAGCGGGCGCTGCGCCGGGGCGAACTGGCCTTCAAGGCCGCAGAGCTCGCCTAAGATCCGAGCCGATCACCCGAACTGAGGAGTCACCCCATGACCGACAAACTGATCATTTTCGACACCACCTTGCGTGACGGCGAGCAATCGCCCGGCGCCTCGATGACCAAGGACGAGAAGCTGCGCATCGCCCGGCAGCTCGAGCGCCTGAAGGTCGACGTGATCGAGGCCGGCTTCGCGGCGGCGTCGAACGGCGATTTCGAAGCGGTGAAGGCGATCGCCCAGGCGGTGAAGGACAGCACCGTCTGCTCGCTGGCGCGCGCGAACGACCGCGACATCGCGCGCGCCGCCGAGGCGCTGCAGGGCGGCGCGTCGACGCGCATCCACCTGTTYCTCGCGACCAGCGCGCTGCACATGGAGAAGAAGCTGCGCATGACGCCGGACCAGGTGTTCGAGCAGGCGCGCCTGTCCACGCGCTTCGCGCGCAACCTGAGCGGCGATGTGGAGTTCTCGCCGGAAGACGGCTACCGCTCCGACCCCGATTTCCTGTGCCGCGTGCTCGAGGCGGTGATCGCCGAGGGCGCGACGACGATCAACATCCCCGACACCGTCGGCTATGCGATCCCCGAGCTGTACGGCAACTTCATCCTGGACCTGCGCCAGCGGATCCCGAACGCCGACAAGGCGGTGTGGTCGGTGCACTGCCACAACGACCTCGGCATGGCGGTCGCCAACTCGCTGGCCGGCGTCAAGATCGGCGGCGCGCGACAGGTCGAGTGCACGATCAACGGCCTGGGCGAGCGTGCCGGCAACTGCTCGCTCGAAGAGATCGTGATGGCCGTGAAGACGCGCCGCGACTACTTCGGCCTCGACCTCGGCATCGATGCGACGCAGATCGTGCCCGCCTCGCGCCTGGTCTCGCAGACGACCGGCTTCGTGGTGCAGCCGAACAAGGCAGTGGTCGGCGCGAATGCGTTCGCGCATGCGTCCGGCATCCACCAGGACGGCGTGCTGAAGGCGCGCGACACCTACGAGATCATGCGTGCCGAAGACGTGGGCTGGGCGGCCAACAAGATCGTGCTGGGCAAGCTGTCGGGGCGCAATGCCTTCAAGCAGCGCCTGCAGGACCTCGGCATCGCGATGGAATCCGAGGCCGAGATCAATGCGGCGTTCGCCAAGTTCAAGGAACTGGCCGACCGCAAGAGCGACATCTTCGACGAGGACATCCTCGCGCTGGTGATGGACGAGGCGGTGACGGCCGAGAGCGAGCACTACCGGCTGCTCGCGCTGTCGCAGCACTCCGAGATGGGCGAGCGGCCGCACGCCAAGGTCGCGTTCTCGGCCGGCGCCGTCGAGCACCATGCCGAGAGCGACGGCAACGGCCCGGTCGATGCCAGTTTGAAGGCCATCGAATCCAAGCTGCAAAGTGGCGCCGAAATGCTGCTCTATTCGGTCAATGCCATCACCTCGGGGAGCACAGAATCCCAGGGAGAGGTGACGGTTCGACTGCAGCATGGTGGCCGCGTCGTCAACGGAGTCGGGTCTGATCCGGACATCGTGGTGGCTTCGGCCAAGGCTTACCTCGCGGCCATGAACAAGCTGCACAGCAAGAGCGAACGCGTCGCTGCCCAGGGATGAGCTGATCTGCCGACTTTGTCACAGACCTGACAAACCCTAAGGTACAGATAGAGAAAGGGCGCGTAAGTTTTTGATCTTGCGCGCTTTTTTTCTTTCACCTACACTCGCGTCAGCGGCTGTCAAGGGGTTGTTGTGGCAAAAAAGATGCAAATTTCGGTATCGGCGATGATTCGCGGGTTGATCACGTTGATCACTGCAGTTGCGCTTCCGTTGGCGGCAGTTGCTGCGGACGGCACCGCCAAGCCCACCAAGCGCAAGGCCGCTGCCAGCGCCAAGGCCTCCCCCGCCAAGTCCTCCAAGAGCGCGGCCCGCAGCAAGCGGGTTCGCACCGTCGCCTTCGTGCCGGCGCGCCCGTCGTTCGGCCAGATCGCCGGCCTGCACAGCACGGTCGATGCGTTGGAGCTGAAATCCAGCGTCGCCCTGGTGATGGACCAGGACACCAATGAAGTGCTGTTCAGCAAGAATCCCGGCGCCGTGCTGCCGATCGCTTCGCTGACCAAGCTGATGACGGCCGTCGTCGTCACCGATGCCCAGTTGCCGCTGGATGAAACCCTCACGATCACGCAAGACGATGTCGACACCGAGAAGGGCAGCCGCTCGCGCCTGACGGTCGGCACCCAGCTGACGCGCGAAGAGATGCTGCACCTGGCGCTGATGTCGTCCGAGAACCGCGCCGCGCATGCGCTGGGCCGCCACTATCCCGGCGGCCTCGATGCCTTCGTCGCGGCGATGAACCGCAAGGCGATCGAGCTCGGCATGAACGACACGCACTATGTCGAGCCGACGGGCCYGTCCAGCCGCAACCAGTCGAGCGCGCATGACCTGGCCTCGCTGGTGAAAGAGGCGAGCACCCGTCCGCTGATCAGCGAGCTGTCGACCTCACCGGAATACCAGGTGATGGTCGGTCGCCGCATGCAGGCCTTCCACACCACCAACGGTCTGGTGCGCAGCCCCGAGTGGGACATCGGTGTGCAGAAGACCGGCTACATCTCCGAAGCCGGCCGTTGCCTGGTGATGCAGGCCAAGCTGGCCGGTCGCAAGCTGATCATGGTGTTCCTCGATTCGGCCGGCAAGTACTCGCGGATCGGCGATGCCGAGCGCGTGCGCCGCTGGGTGAACCAGCTGGCGCCGGTGGTGCCGGCGGTGGCAGCGCCTGCCACGGTGGCCCATGAGGCGCCGAAGCTCACGTCCTGAGCGCTGACGTTTCCGTCGATATCCGAGAAGCCCGGTGACGCCGGGCTTCTTGCATTTCAGCCGCGGTGCCCGAGCGCCGCCGAGATCTGCGAGGCGGTCGCCTTCAGCCGCTCCAGCCAGGCTTCCTCCAGCCGGTCGGCCGGCGCCGAGATCGACAGCCCGGCCACCAGCTTGCCCTGGTCGTCGAGGATGCCGGCGGCCATGCAGCGCACGCCCAGTTCCAGCTCTTCATCGTCGCGCGCGGTGCCGTACTGCATCACCTTCGACAGCTCGCGCTCCAGCGTGGCCACCTCGGTGATGCTGTTGCGCGTGTGGCCGGCCAGCCCGGTGCGGTTGGCATAGGCCCGCACGCGCTGCGGATCGTCATGCGCGAGGAACAGCTTGCCGACCGACGTGAGGTGCAGCGGTGCCCGCCCGCCGACGGCGCGAACCACCTGCATGCCAGAGCGTTCGCTGTAGGTGCGCTCGATGTAGACGATCTCGTCGCCCTGGCGCATCGACAGGTTCACCGGCTGGTGCGTCAGCTTGTGCAATTCGCGCATCGGGCCGAGCGCGGCGTCGCGCACGTCAAGGCGGGCCTTCACCAGGTTGCCCAGTTCCAGCAGGCGCATGCCCAGCCGGTAGCTGCCGGCCTCGGGCCGGTCGACATAGCGGCCGACCGTCAGGTCGTTGAGGATGCGGTGGGCGGTCGATGGGTGCAGCCCCGTCTGCTCGCTGATCAGCTTCAGCGAGATCGGATCCTGGTGGGACGCCAGCAGGTCCAGCAGCGAAAACATGCGCTCCAGCACCTGGATCGCCGGGGTCTGGCCCTCTTTGCTTTTCATCGCGGCACTCTCATTCAGTTGTCCGCCATTTTGCATGGCGAAAACTGGCTTGACCAGCGCCGTGGCGATGCGCGCCTCAGCGCCCCTTCCAGTGGGTGCGGGCGGCGATCCACAGCTTGCGGATCGGCGTCAGCGAGACGCGCTGGTGCAGCACTTGGAAATCGCCGGCTTCGATCTCGCGCAGCAGCGTGCGGTAGATGTTGGCCATCATCAGGCCGGGCTTCTGCGCCACGCGGTCGGCGTCGGGCAGCAGCGCGAAGGCCTCGTCGTAGCAGCGGTGCGCCCGCTCCGCCTGGAAGCGCATCAGCGCGGTGAAGCGCTCGCTGTAGCCCCATGGCGCGGTGCGCTTGAGCAGTTCATGCGCTTTCACGTCGAACTGCTGCAATTCGGAGATCGGCAGGTAGATGCGKCCGCGGCGGGCGTCGTCGCCGACGTCGCGGATGATGTTCGTCAGCTGCATCGCCAGGCCCAGCTTGTGGGCGTACTGCAGCGTCTGGTCGGTGCTGCGGCCGAAGATGCTGGCCGCGACTTCGCCGACCACGCCGGCCACCAGGTGGCAGTAGCGCTGCAGCCCGGCGTAGTCGAGGTAGCGCGACTGATCCAGATCCATCTGGCAGCCGTCGATCACCGCATTGAGGTGCTCGGCGCGGATGCCGAACTCGGCGGTGAGGGGCATCAGGGCCTGCATCACCGGATGGGAGGCGTGCCCGGCGAAGGCGCTGGCCGCCTCCTTGCGCCACCAGGCGAGCTTGGTGGCGGCGACGCCCGGGTCCTGAACTTCGTCGACGACATCGTCCACCTCGCGGCAAAAGGCGTAAAACGCGGTGATCGCCGCGCGGCGTGGCGGTGGCAGGAAAAGGAAGGCGTAGTAGAAGCTCGAGCCGCTCCTGGCGGCCTTGTCCTGCACGTATTGCTGGGGCGTCATCGTCGGTCGTGATCAATTCAGCGCGCATTGTCGCTGGGTCGGCCCCGGACGCTCGTGACGCATCGAAAGATGCCAGGGACGGTTTGACACCTGGGATTGACCCGAATACATTACTGACCGGTCAGTCAGTTGTACCGTAACTGACATCAGCCCCCGTCTCCAGAATTACCGCCCCCGTTCACCGCTTCGAAGAGGATTCCGATGCGATCCACGCTGTTCATTGCCTTGGCCGGTGTGGCCGTCCTGGCTGCCTGTTCCAAGACCGAGCCTGCCGCCGAGCCGGTGCGGGCGGTCCGCACGCTGACCGTCGCCAACGGGGCCGCGGGCGGCACCCGCGAGTACGCGGCCGAGATCAGGGCGCGCACCGAATCGAAGCTCGGCTTCCGGGTCGGCGGCAAGATCACGCGCCGCACGGCGAACGTGGGCGACACCGTGAAGGCCGGCCAGGTGCTCGC
>NZ_JBFUFQ010000240.1:0-8468 GCF_056403355.1 Rhizobacter sp. P2_H3
GCGCCAGGACACCGCGGCGCTGAAGCAAGATGCGCGGCTGGTCTCGCTGCTGCGCAATGCGGCCGAATCGGCGGCCGGCGAGGACGGCTGGTCGGCGCTCGGTGCGGTCGGCCAGCAGATCGGCAACCAGGYCTCGTTCGACCCGCGCAACTACGGCTACCGCAAGCTGATCGACCTGATCGAGGCGACGCAGCTGTTCGAACTCGACCGCCGCGGCAGCCAGGTGGTGCTGCGCGACAAGCGCCTTGCGAAGAGCAGGGGATAATGCGCCGGTGAAGCGGGCCAGACCGCCGCTGGTGCAAGGCTCGAAAGGGCGCACTGGAGGAAGGTCCGGACTGCACAGGGCAGCGTAGCAGCCAACGGCTGTCCACCGCGAGGTGAGGATCAGAGCAACAGAGACGAGTCGCCGCATCGGTCGCAAGGCCGGCGCGGCGGGTGAAACGGGCAATCTCTACGCGCAGCAATACCAAATAGGCACACGTTGATTCGGCCCGAGGAGTGTGCGGGTAGGTAGCACCGAGCCGGGCAGCGATGCCCGGCCCAGAGGAATGGCGGTCACGTCCGCCGGTTCGCAAGAGCCGGCGGGCGCACAGAATCCGGCCTATCGGTCCGCTTCACACTTTCAACCGGCCATCAGGCCATAGACCCGTTCCGGCGGGATGCGCGGGAACGCGGCGGCGTTCTCGGCGGCGCCCTCGATCGCGAAACCGGCCTGCGACGAATCGCGGCGGTGGGTCTCGCCGACCGGCTTGCCGTTCTTGTCGCTGAGCGTCGCGACGAGCGGGTGCGGCCCGCTGGTGGCCCGGCGGATGACGACGCCCACCTCGCCGGAGTGCAGCCGCACCAGGCTGCCGGGCGGGTGCACGCCGACCGTCCGGATCATGGCCATCGCCAGTTCATCGCCGGCGCTTTGCTGGAAGAGCTGGCGCGTGGCCATCTGCGGCGTCATCGCCGGGCGCTTCTCGCGCGCGCTGATCTTGGCCATGTAGACGTCGGCCGCGCGCAGCACGCGGGCTTCCGGGGTCGGTTCGTGGCCCTTCGGGTAGCCAGCGCCGCCCAGTTGTTCATGGTGGCCCAGCACGGTCGCCAGCCAGGTCTCGTCCTCGACACCGACGCCCTGCAGCATCGCGACCGAGGCTTCGGGATGCGCCCGGATCTGCTCCAGCTGCTTGCGGGTCGGCGGCGTGTCCTGGGCGGCCATCGTGGCCTGCAGGTCGAGCATCGACAGGTTCATCGTCAGCGCGGCACATCCGAGCGAGGTGCAGCGCTGCGGCGTCCACCCGAGCTGGCGGCCCGTCAGCAGTGCCAGCGCAGCCACCCGCACGGCGTGGCGGAAGGGGTAGAGCGCAAAGCGGCGCTCTTCCTGGCGCATGCATTCGAACAGCGCCACGTCCGGATCGCGGTCGACCAGCGCCTGCAGCACGGTGAAGAAGGCCGTCAGCGCCGCGCCCTGCGCCTCGCGGCGCTGGAGTGCGCGCGCCACCTGGTCGAAGTGATGCATCAGGCGCTCCCAGCGGTCGAACACCGACAAGGCAGCCGCGGCCTGGGACTTCTTCGCAGCGGCCGCCTGCGCCTGCCGGGCGGCCTCGACCAGCGGCCGTTCGGCCCAGGCGCCGCGCTCGTGCAGGCCGTCGAGCTGGCGCTCGTCGAGCAGCACCTGTCCGGCGTTCAGCAGCAGCCGCTCGTGCGTGTCGAGGATCCGGAACGGCAGCGGCTCGCCCACGTGCAACAGGTCGCGCACCTGGACCAGCGGAACACGGTCTGTCGAGGAGCTCATGGCGCGAGTGTGAGGCAAGCGGGAGCGCGGGTCGACCTCGCAAACGCGCATGGCGCCCCAGTCGGCCCGCTACACTCGGCGCTCCGCATGAACCCCGACGCACAACAACTCTGGCGCGCACCGCGCTGGGCGCTGGCCGCGCTGCTCGCCTGCCTCGGCATGCTGGGGCCCTTCTCGATCGACACCTACCTGCCGGCCTTCACCGGCATCGCGCAATCGATTGGCGCGACACCGGTCGAGATGCAGCAGACGCTGTCGGCCTACCTGTTCGGCTTCGCGGTGATGAACCTGTTCCACGGCGCGTTGTCCGACAGCCTCGGGCGCCGTCCGGTCGTGCTGTGGGGCATCGCGGTGTTCACGCTCGCGTCGGCCGGCTGCGCGCTGTCGCAGCACATCGGCGCGCTGGTGTTCTTCCGCGCGCTGCAGGGCATGTCGGCCGGGGCCGGCATCGTCGTCTCGCGCGCGGTGATCCGCGACATGTTCCCGCCGGCCGATGCGCAGCGCGTGATGTCGCAGGTCACCATCTACTTCGGCATCGCGCCGGCCATCGCGCCGATGGTGGGCGGCTTCCTGTTCGTGCATGTCGGCTGGCATGCGATCTTCTGGTTCCTCACCGCCGTCGGCACCGCGCTGTGGATCGGCAACTGGCGGCTGCTGCCCGAGACGCTGCATGCCTCGCAGAAGCAGCCGTTCAACGTGCGCCACCTGATGCGCGGCTACTGGCAGCTGGGCTCGAACCCACGTTTCCTGATGCTCGCGCTCGCGAGCGGCATTCCGTTCAACGGCATGTTCCTGTACGTGCTGTCGGCGCCGGTCTTCCTCGGCGACCACCTGCACCTGCAGCCCGGCCAGTTCTTCTGGTTCTTCCTGATCACCATCAGCGGGATCATGGGCGGCGCCTGGTTCTCGGGGCGGCTGGCCGGCAAGATCAAGCCGCACCACCAGATCCGCCACGGCTTCGTGATCATGCTGGTGGTGTCGGTCGTCAACCTCGCGCTGAACCTGCTGTTCGTGCCGCAGGCCTGGTGGGCGCTGCTGCCGATCGGCATCTTCGCGTTCGGCTGGGCACTGATGGTGCCGGTGGTCACGCTGATGACGCTCGACCTGGTGCCCGAGCGGCGCGGCATGGCCTCGTCGTTCCAGGCCTGCATCGGCAGCCTGGCCAACGGGCTGGTGGCCGGCGTGATCGCGCCGCTGGTGATGCATTCCACGCTCTGGCTCGCGATCGCGTCGCTGCTGATGATGAGCATCGGCGTCTTCGCCTGGATCTGGGTCAAGCCGCGCGTCGTGATCAAGCTCAAGCCGGCCGCCTGACGGTCGATATCGCGAGAGACGCCCCGAGTTCCGAGGGCGTGCCGGGAGCGTTTCCATGTCCACCATCCTGTCTGGCCGCCTTGCCGCGGCGTTGCTCGGCCTGAGCCTGGCCGCCGTGGCGGCGCAGGCCTCCGACGTCCATGCGCCGGACCCGCGCAACTCGCCGGTCAAGCCGATGAAGGATGCCGACTCCGACAAGCCGGCCGCCGCCAAGGCGGCCAAGGCCCGCGGCTTCGAGGACCCGATGGATCGCCTGCGCCAGCGCCTGGCCGAGAAGCTCGGCGCGCAGCCGGCCGAGGCCAACCCCGACATCGTGCGCGTGGCCAACCGGCCGGGTGCGGCGTCGACCACGCCGGTGCGCTCGGCGGTGTCATCCTCCGGTGGTGGTGGCGGTGCGGCTGCGCTGGATGCCACGCAGGGGGTGGCCGAACCACGTGCGATCGCCGCGCGCCCGTCGCGCTCGGTCGTCGCCGCGCATGGTGCGTCGCCGCACTGGGATTACAGCGGCGAAGGCGCGCCGGAGAACTGGAGCAAGCTGAAGCCCGAGTTCAGCGCCTGCTCGAGCGGCAAGCGGCAGAGCCCGATCGACATCCGCGACGGCATCTCGGTGCAGCTCGATCCGGTGCAGTTCGACTACAAGCCCAGCAGCTTCAAGGTGCTGGACAACGGCCACACGGTGCAGGTCAACGTGGCGCCGGGCAACTCRATCGAGGTGATGGGCCGGCGCTTCGAGCTCGTGCAGTTCCACTTCCACCGCCCGTCGGAGGAGCGCATCAACGGCCGGCAGTTCGACATGGTCGCGCACCTGGTGCACAAGGATCTCGAAGGCAAGCTCGCGGTGGTCGCGGTGCTGCTGGACCGTGGCAGCGTGCAGCCGATCGTGCAGACGGTGTGGAACAACCTGCCGCTGGAGAAGGGCGACGAGGTCGCCGCCCGCGCGACGCTCGACCTGAACGCGCTGCTGCCGTCCGAGCGCGGCTACTACACCTACATGGGCTCGCTGACGACGCCGCCGTGCAGCGAAGGCGTGCTGTGGATGGTGATGAAGCAGCCGGTCGGAATCTCGTCGGAGCAGATCGGCATCTTCTCGCGGCTGTACCCGATGAATGCGCGGCCGATCCAGTCGGCGAGCGGGCGGTTGATCAAAGGTTCCAATTAGACGGAGCCCCCACGTCGCTTCGCTCCTGCCCCCCGAGGGGGCGCCTCCCGGCGGCCCGGCAAAGCCGGCTCCGCGGGAGTTGCTTGATGGGCACTTCGCTGCGCTGGTGCGGGCTTGCTGCGACCTCGTGGATGTCTACCGGGCCACCCACCGCACGCCGGTCGTTTTTGGTGCCAGGCCGCCCGCGCTTGGCGCTCCGGCACCCATGCCACGCCCCCGTTTGGGATCCCCGCGCGGCCCTGATTCCCCCTCTTTCCCCGCTACCCTGGGCGCCTTCCGGCTGGCACGTCCGTTGCATGTATACAAGAAGGTGTTCTAAACAGCGGCGATCGGGATCGTGCACTGGCGAACGGGCATGACTCCTGCGAACCCACTTCAGCGGCGACGCACAGGAGCGCAGAAATGACGCAAGAGACGACCCAAGAGACGACGCAAGAGAAGTTCACGGCCGGCTTCCATCGGCGGGATGTCCTGAAGGGCGCCGGCGCGGCGCTCGCCCTGGGTGGCCTGGGTGGCTTCGGCAGCCTCGCGAACGCGCAGGCCCCGATCACCGCCGGCTTCATCTACGTCGGCCCGAAGGACGACTTCGGCTACAACCAGGCGCATGCCGAGGCGGTGGCCGAGATCAAGAAGCTGCCCGGCATCAAGGCGGTGGAAGAGGAGAACGTCCCCGAGACCACGGCGGTGCAGAAGACCATGCAGGGCATGATCTCGCAGGACGGCGCGACGCTGCTGTTCCCCACCTCGTTCGGCTACTTCGACCCGCACATGCTGGCGGTCGCGGGCAAGAACCCGAACGTGCGCTTCGCGCATTGCGGCGGCATGTGGACCGAGGGCAAGCACCCGAAGAACACCGGCAGCTTCTTCGGCTACATCGACGAGTGCCAGTACCTGAACGGCGTCGTCGCCGGGCACATGAGCAAGAGCAAGAAGCTCGGCTTCATTGCCGCCAAGCCGATCCCGCAGGTGCTGCGCAACATCAACGCGTTCACGATGGGCGCGCGCTCGGTCGATCCGTCGATCACGACCACGGTGATCTTCACCGGCGACTGGTCGATGCCGGTGAAAGAGGCCGAGGCCACCAACAGCCTCGCCGACCAGGGCATCGACGTGTTCACTATGCACGTCGACGGGCCGAAGGTGATCGTCGAGACGGCCGCCAAACGCGGCAAGTTCGTCTGCGGCTACCACGCGAGCCAGGCCAAGCTCGCGCCGGCGGCGTACCTGACCGGTGCCGAGTGGAACTGGATCACCGCGTACAAGACCATCATCGATGCGGCGCGCACCGGCAAGCCGCACCCGAACTTCGTGCGCGGCGGCCTGAAGGAGGGCTTCGTGAAGCCGTCGCCGTACGGCGCGATGGTGTCGGCCCCGGCGAAGAAGGCGGCCGACGACGTGAAGGCCGCGATGCTGAAGGGTAGCTTCGACATCTTCAAGGGCCCGCTGAAGGACAACGCCGGCAAGACGATCATCGAGGCGGGCAAGGTCTTCAAGCAGACCGATCCGGCCCTCGAAGGCATGAACTACCTCGTCGAAGGCGTCGTCGGCAAGACCGGTGCGTAGCCCGGATGCCAATCCGGGGAGCGTCCTTCCATCATGAACGCACGCCACGCTGAATCGCTCGAAGCCGTCGCGCTGCCGCTGCTCGCGATGGCCGGCGCGCTGCTGCTGTTCGGCGCCTTCGTGTGGCTCGGCGGCAAGAGCCCGGTCGACGCGTGGACGCTGCTGTTCAAGGGCGCATTCGGCGACTGGTTCTCGTGGCAGAACTCGCTGCAGCGCGCGGCACCGCTGATGCTGACGGCGTTGTGCGTCGCGATCCCCGCGCGGGCCGGCTTGGTCGTGATCGGCGGCGAAGGCGCGCTGGTGCTGGGCGGCCTCGCGTGCGCGAGCCTGCCCTACCTGATCACGCCGCCGGCCAACGCGTTCGGCAGCGCGCTGCTGCTGATCGCCGCAGCCGCGGCGGGTGCGGCGTGGATCGCGCTGGTCGGCCTGCTGCGCCAGCGCCGCGGCGTCAACGAAACGATCAGCAGCCTGCTGCTCGCCTACATCGCGGTGGCGTTGTTCAAGCATTTTGTCGAGGGCCCGCTGCGCGACCCGGCGAGCCTGAACAAGCCGTCGACGCGACCGATCGCCGATGCACTGCTGATCGGCGGCATCGGCGGCAGCGACATCCACTGGGGCCTCGTCTTCGGCATCGTTGCCTGCATCGCGCTCGGCCTGTGGATCTTCCAGACGCCGTCGGGCTTCGCGACGCGCGTGGTCGGCGGCAACGCGCGTGCCGCGCTGCTGGTGGGCCTGCCGAGTGCGCGATTGATCGTGATCGCCTGCGCGATCGGCGGCGCCTGCGCCGGCCTGGCCGGCGGCATCGAGGTGCTGGCGGTGCACACCAGCGCCAACGCTGCGCTGATCGCGGGCCTCGGCTACACCGGCATCCTGGTGTCCTTCGTCGCGCGCCACAACCCGTGGCTCGTGATGCCGGTGGCGGTGCTGTTCGGCGGCTTCGGCGCGGCCGGCAGCCTGCTGCAGCGGCGCATGGACCTGCCCGATGCCTCGGTGCTGGTGCTGCAGGGCTTCGCGTTCCTGCTGATCCTCGCGAGCGAGGCCTTGCGCGGCAGGCTTTTCGTCGCGCGGGCGAAGCCGGTCGCGCTGCCGCCGGTCGTTGCGCCGACCTCCGCGCAGGTGAGCACATGAGCAGCATGGAGTTGTTCTTCAAC
Organism: Rhizobacter sp. P2_H3; assembly: GCF_056403355.1. Lineage (NCBI taxonomy): Bacteria > Pseudomonadati > Pseudomonadota > Betaproteobacteria > Burkholderiales > Sphaerotilaceae > Rhizobacter > Rhizobacter sp. P2_H3. Next base: position 6,965 of record NZ_JBFUFQ010000240.1, read on the forward strand.
GTGCTGATCGCCGTGCTCGGCGGTGCGATCCGCGTCGGCACGCCGTTCCTGATGGTGAGTCTCGGCGAGTGCGTCACCGAGAAGGCCGGCCGCATCAACCTCGGGCTCGAGGGCGTGCTGGTGTTCTCCGCGATGAGCGGCTTCGGCGGCGCGTACCTCAGCGGATCGGCCTGGGTCGGCGTGCTCGTCGGCGGGCTGTCGGGCGCCGCGCTCGCGCTGCTGCACGGCCTGGTGTGCTCGCTGCCGCGCGTCAACGACATCGCCGCCGGCATCGCGCTGATGCTGCTCGGCAGCGGGCTCGCGTTCTACCTCGGCAAGCCGCTGATCCAGCCGCAGGCGCCGCAGATCCCCGCGCTGGCGCTCGGCGAATGGAGCAGCTCGGCGCAGATCCGCTCGGCGCTGCAGGTCAATGCGCTGTTCCCGATCGGTGTCGCGCTTGCTGCGCTGCTCGCGTGGGGCTTCAAGGCGACGCGCTTCGGGCTGGTGCTGCGCATGGCCGGCGATTCGAGCGATGCGGCGCGCTCGCTCGGCTACTCGGTCCACGGCATCCGCATCGCGGCCACGGTGATCGGCGGCTTCATCGCGGGCCTGGGCGGTGCCTCGCTGTCGCTGCACTACCCGGGCAGCTGGAACGAAGGGCTGTCGAGCGGGCAGGGGCTGATCGCGGTGGCGCTGGTGATCTTCGCGCGCTGGAGCCCGTGGCGCTGCCTCGGCGCGGCGCTGCTGTTCGGCGGCGCCGGCGCGCTCGGGCCGGCGCTGCAGTCGGTGGGCATCAGCAGCGGCTACCACCTGTTCAACGCGGTGCCGTACGTGCTGACGCTCGCGATCCTGGTGTGGACCTGCTCGCCGACGCGCCGGGTCCAGGGCGCACCGGCGGAACTGGGGGTGTCGCTGTGATCCCCCGCTACGTCGATGCCGATCCCTACCGCTGGCCGTTCGACGGCGACCTGCGGCCCGACAACACCGCGCTGATCGTGATCGACATGCAGGTCGACTTCTGCGGCGCGGGAGGCTACGTCGACAAGATGGGCTATGACATCGGCCTGACGCGCGCGCCGATCGCGCCGCTGCAGCGCCTGATGGCCGCGATGCGCGACGCCGGCTGCCTGCTGATCCACACCCGCGAAGGGCACCGCCCCGACCTGAGCGACCTGCCGGCCAACAAGCGCTGGCGCTCGCGGCAGATCGGCACCGACGGCATCGRCATCGGCGACGTCGGGCCGTGCGGCCGCATCCTGACGATCGGCGAACCGGGCTGGGAAATCATCCCCGAGCTCGCGCCACTGCCCGGCGAGCCGGTGATCGACAAGCCCGGCAAGGGCTCGTTCTACGCGACCGACCTCGACCTGATCCTGCACACCCGCGGCATCCGCAACCTGGTGCTGACCGGCATCACGACCGACGTGTGCGTGCACACCACGATGCGCGACGCGAACGACCGCGGCTACGAGTGCCTGATCGTCTCGGACTGCACTGCCGCCACCGACCTCGGCAACCACCTCGC
>NZ_JBFUFQ010000241.1:0-8436 GCF_056403355.1 Rhizobacter sp. P2_H3
GCCACGAACGGGTTCGCGAACTTGGCCTTGTATTCGGCCTCGCGCGCCGCGAGCCGGGCCGGATCGCCTTTCTCGTCGCGGAAGATGATCTCGACCGCGCCCTTCGCCCCCATCACCGCGATCTCGGCGTTCGGCCACGCGAAGTTCACATCCCCGCGCAGGTGCTTGGAGCTCATCACGTCGTAGGCGCCGCCGTACGCCTTGCGCGTGATCACCGTGATCTTCGGCACCGTGCACTCGGCGTACGCATACAGCAGCTTCGCACCATGCTTGATGATGCCGCCGTACTCCTGGCTGGTGCCCGGCATGAAGCCCGGCACGTCGACGAAGGTCACCACCGGGATGTTGAACGCATCGCAGAAGCGCACGAAGCGCGCCGCCTTGATGCTGCTCTTGATGTCCAGGCATCCGGCCAGCACCAGCGGCTGGTTCGCGACGACGCCCACCGTCTGCCCCTCCATGCGGCAGAAGCCGATGATGATGTTCTTCGCGTACTCGGGCTGCAGCTCGAAGAAGTCGCCGTCGTCGGCGGTCTTCACGATCAGCTCCTTCATGTCGTAGGGCTTGTTCGGGTTGTCGGGCACCAGCGTGTCGAGCGACAGGTCGATGCGCTCGGCCGGATCGTTGCTCGGCCGCACCGGCGCCTTCTCGCGGTTGTTCAGCGGCAGGTAGTTGTAGAGCCGGCGCAGCATCGCGAGGGCGTCGACGTCGTTCTCGAACGCCAGGTCGGCCACGCCGCTGCGACTGGTGTGGGTGGCCGCGCCGCCCAGCTCCTCGGCGGTCACCTCTTCATGCGTCACGGTCTTCACGACCTCGGGGCCGGTGACGAACATGTACGAGCTGTCCTTCACCATGAAGATGAAATCGGTCATCGCCGGCGAGTAGACCGCGCCGCCTGCGCACGGGCCCATGATCATGCTGATCTGCGGCACCACGCCCGAGGCCATCACGTTGCGCTGGAACACCTCGGCATAACCGCCGAGCGAGGCGACGCCTTCCTGGATGCGCGCGCCGCCGGAGTCGTTGAGCCCGATCACCGGCGCGCCGACCTTCATCGCCTGGTCCATCACCTTGCAGATCTTCTCGGCATGCGCTTCGCTGAGCGCGCCGCCGAACACCGTGAAGTCCTGGCTGAACACGAACACCAGGCGGCCGTTGATCATGCCGTAGCCGGTGACGACGCCGTCGCCGGGCACCTTGTTGTCGGCCATGCCGAAGTCGTGGCAGCGGTGCTCGACGAACATGTCCCATTCTTCGAAGGTGCCTTCGTCGAGCAGCAGTTCGATGCGTTCGCGGGCCGTCAGCTTGCCCTTGCCGTGCTGGGCGGCGATGCGTTTCTCGCCGCCGCCCAGGCGGGCGAGCGCGCGCTTGGCTTCGAGTTGTTCGAGGATGTCGTGCATGTCAGCTCACTCCGGGATGGAAGACGGGGACGAGAAGAAAAGGCGCAGCAGCGTGTGCGCGGCCGATGACGGGGCGACGCGCGCGGCGGCGACGTCCTGCGTGATGCCGGCCAGCGCCGCGTGCACGCGGGGGTGGTGCTTGAAGTCGGCGTGCAGCCGCGCGTGGATCAGGTCCCACATCCAGGCCTGGGCCTGGCGCTCGCGGCGGCGTTCGAACTCGCCGCTCGCGCGGCGTTCGTCGGCGAACTGCCGAACGCGCTGCCAGAACTCGGTGATGCCCTGCGACTTGAGCGCGCTGATCTGCATCACGCGTGCGGGCGGAACCTGGTCGGGCCGGCCGTGGAAACTGAAGACGCGCAGCGCGCTGGTGATCTGGGCTTCGGCGCGGGTCGCGGCCACCGGATCGATATCGGCCTTGTTGATGACGACGAGGTCGGCGAGCTCCATCACGCCTTTCTTGATGGCCTGCAGGTCGTCGCCGGCATTGGGCAGCTGCAGCAGCACGAACATGTCGGTCATGCTGGCGACCGCGGTCTCGCTCTGGCCGACGCCGACGGTCTCGACCAGCACCACGTCGTGGCCGGCGGCCTCGCAGACCAGCATCGCCTCGCGGGTCTTCTCGGCCACGCCGCCGAGCGTGCCCGATGACGGGCTCGGGCGGATGTAGGCGGCGTCGTGGACGGACAACTGCTCCATGCGCGTCTTGTCGCCGAGGATGGAGCCGCCGGAGACGGTGGACGACGGGTCGACCGTCAGCACCGCGACGCGGTGGCCCTGCGCGATCAGGTGCAGGCCGAAGGCCTCGATGAAGGTCGACTTGCCGACACCGGGGACGCCCGAGATGCCCAGGCGCAGCGCGCGGCCGGTGTGCGGCAGCAGGGCGTTCAGCAGCGCGTCGGCGCGCAGACGGTGGTCGGGGCGGGTGGATTCGAGCAGGGTGATGGACTTGGCGAGCGAGCGCCGCCGTGCCTGCGGATCGCGTCCAACCAAGGCTTCACACAACGCGTCGTCTCCGGCGTTCATCACAAGCCGATGGAATGCCGAAACGAGGACCGAGCGGCCGCCGCGGAACCGGCTTTGCCGGGCCGCTGGCGGCGCCCCCTTGAGGGGGAGGCGCCGAAGGCGCTTCGGGGGTGGGTCATCCAACAGCCTTGCGGATCTGCTCCAGCACATCCTTCGCACTCGCCGGGATCGGCGTGCCCGGCCCGTAGATGCCCTTCACGCCGGCCTCGTACAGGAAGTCGTAGTCCTGCCGCGGGATCACGCCGCCGACGAACACGATGATGTCGTCGGCACCCTGTGCCTTCAGCGACGCGATGATCGCCGGCACCAGCGTCTTGTGACCCGCCGCCAGCGTGCTCACGCCCACCGCATGCACGTCGTTCTCGATCGCTTGGCGCGCGCACTCCTCGGCGGTCTGGAACAGCGGCCCCATGTCGACGTCGAAGCCCAGGTCGGCGAACGCCGTCGCCACCACCTTCGCGCCACGGTCGTGCCCGTCCTGCCCGAGCTTGGCGATCATCACGCGCGGGCGCCGGCCCTGCGCCTGCGCGAACTCGGCGATCTCCTGCTGGAGCTTCGCCCACCCTTCGGCACTGTCGTAAGCGGCTGCATACACACCGGTCACCTTTTGCGTATCGGCGCGATGGCGCCCCCACACCTTCTCGAGCGCATCGCTCACCTCGCCCACCGTCGCGCGGGCCCGGATCGCATCGATGGTCAACGCGAGCAGGTTGCCCTCGCCGCCGGCCGCACAGGCCACCAGGGCCGCCAGTGTGCGCTCGACCGCCGCCGCATCGCGCGCCGCGCGCACCTGCTTCAGCCGCTTCAGCTGGTTCTCGCGCACCGCATGGTTGTCGATGTCGAGGATGTCGATCGGGTCTTCCTGCTTCAGCTTGTACTTGTTGACGCCGACGATCACGTCCTTGCCCGAATCGATGCGCGCCTGCTTCTCGGCCGCGCTCGCCTCGATCTTCAGCTTGGCCCAGCCGCTGTCGACGGCCTTCACCATGCCGCCCATCGCGTCCACTTCCTCGATCAGCGCCCAGGCCGCATCGGCCATGTCCTGCGTCAGCTTCTCCATCATGTAGCTGCCGGCCCACGGGTCGACCACGCTGGTGATGTGCGTCTCTTCCTGGATGATCAGCTGCGTGTTGCGCGCGATGCGGGCGCTGAAATCGGTGGGCAGCGCGATGGCTTCATCGAGCGCGTTGGTGTGCAGGCTCTGCGTGCCGCCGAACACCGCCGCCATCGCCTCGACCGTCGTGCGCACCACGTTGTTGTACGGGTCCTGCTCGGTCAGGCTCCAGCCCGAGGTCTGGCAGTGCGTGCGCAGCATCAGGCTCTTCGGGTTCTTCGCGCCGAAGCCGCTCATGATCCGCCACCACAGCAGCCGCGCGGCGCGCATCTTCGCGACTTCCAGGTAGAAGTTCATCCCGACCGCCCAGAAGAAGCTGAGCCGCCCGGCGAACTCGTCGACGTCCAGCCCCTTGGCCAGCGCCGTCTTCACGTACTCCTTGCCGTCGGCCAGCGTGAAGGCGAGCTCCAGCGCCTGGTTCGCGCCCGCTTCCTGCATGTGGTAGCCGCTGATGCTGATCGAGTTGAACTTCGGCATCTGCTTCGCGGTGTACGCGATGATGTCGCCGATCACCCGCATGCTCGGCTCGGGCGGGAAGATGTAGGTGTTGCGGACCATGAACTCCTTGAGGATGTCGTTCTGGATGGTCCCGCTCAGCTGGTCCTGCGGCACGCCCTGCTCCTCGGCCGCCACCACGTAGCCGGCCAGTACCGGCAGCACCGCGCCGTTCATCGTCATCGACACCGACACCTTGTCGAGCGGGATGCCGTCGAACAGGATCTTCATGTCCTCGACGCTGTCGATCGCGACGCCCGCCTTGCCGACGTCGCCGGTCACGCGCGGGTGGTCGCTGTCATAGCCGCGGTGCGTGGCCAGGTCGAACGCGACGCTGACACCCTGCGCGCCGGCATCGAGCGCCTTGCGGTAGAACGCGTTCGAGGCTTCGGCGGTGGAGAAGCCGGCGTACTGGCGGATGGTCCACGGCCGCACCGCGTACATCGTCGCCTGCGGGCCGCGCACGAACGGCGCGAAGCCGGGCAGCGTGTCGGTGTACGGCAGGCCGCGGGTGTCGGCCGCGGTGTACAGCGGCTTCACGCGGATGCCCTCGGGCGTCACCCAGTCGAGCGCGTCGACACGCCCGCCGGGCGCGGATTTCGCGGCGGCCTTCTGCCATGCGGGCAGCGCCTCGGAAGTCAGCAACGCATCCTTGTCATCCGTTTTTTTCTGGTCCGACATGAGCCCGCTCCGCTGGACGACCCGGCAGGCGTCATCCATAATTCAAAATTGAATTATATGTCCAAGGTTTCCACCGTCCCCGCTGGTAAATCGCCGGCCGCCGCCCGGCTGCCGGCCACCCAGGCGCTCTACGTGCAGGTCGCCGAGCGGCTGCGTGCGCGCATCATGGCCCACACGCTGGCGCCCGGCAGCTGGATCGACGAGCAAGCCCTGACCGCCGAGTACGGCATCAGCCGCACCCCGCTGCGCGAGGCGCTGAAGGTGCTGGCCGCCGAAGGGCTGGTGACGATGAAGCTGCGCCGCGGCGCCTACGTCACCGAGGTGTCCGAGCGCGACCTGGCCGAGGTCTTCCACCTGCTGGCGCTGCTCGAGAGCGATGCCGCTGCGGCGGCCGCCACGCGGGCCACCGACGCGCAGCTGGCCGAGTTGCAGGCGCTGCACCAGGCGTTGGAAGACAGCGTGGCCGACCGCGATGCGTTCTTCCGCGCCAACGAGCAGTTCCACATGCGGCTGCTGGAGATCGCCGACAACCGCTGGCGCCACCAGCTGGTCACCGACCTGCGCAAGGTGATGAAGCTGAACCGGCACCACTCGCTGTTCAAGCAGGGGCGGCTCGATGCGTCGCTGAAGGAGCACCGCAGGATCATGGCCGCGCTGAAGGCGCGCGACGGCACCAAGGTGCAGCTGCTGATGCAGCAGCACCTGACGAATGGACGGGACGCCGCGATGCCGGCCTGACACGAAACCCGGTGCGGCGCGCGGCGACAATCGTGCCCATGACACGCTCCCGACCACTGATCAGCCTGATCGCCGCCGTCGCCCGGCACGGCGCGATCGGCAAGGGCAACGCCCTGCTCTGCCACATCTCCGAGGACCTGAAGTTCTTCAAGCGCACCACGCTCGGCGCGCCGGTGCTGATGGGCCGCAAGACCTGGGATTCGATCGGCCGCCCGCTGCCGGGCCGCCGCAACATCGTGATCACGCGCCAGCCAGGCTGGCAGGCCACCGGCGCCGAGCGCGCCGGCTCGCTGGCCGAGGCGATCGCGCTGGCCGGCGACGTGCCGAAGGCCTTCGTGATCGGCGGCGCCCAGATCTACCGCGAGGCGCTGCCGCTGGTCGACGAGCTGGTGCTGACCGAGCTCGATGCCGAGTTCGACGCCGACACGTTCTTCCCCGACTGGGACCGCGCGCAGTTCGACGCGGACCCCGGCGACTTCCAGACCAGCCCGGATGGCATCCGCTACCGCTGGGTCACGTACTCACGCAAACAACCGCAACTTTGACGACACGAGGAGGATGACATGTCCGAACACGGTTTCCACGTCCACGGCCCGCACGACCACGAACTGGAGCATGCGGCCCAGCACAACCCCGACGGCCACGCCGGCCAGCTGGCGGTGATCACCGCGATCCTCGCGACGCTCGGTGCGATCTTCTCGTACATGGGCGGCGCGACGCAGGCCAACGCGGGGCTCTACAAGAACGACGCGGCGATCAAGAAGACCGAGGCGTCGAACCAGTGGAACTACTACCAGGCCAAGAGCAGCAAGCAGAACCTGGCCGAGCTGGCGGTCGAACTGGCGCCCGAGGGCCGGCGCGCGTTCTACACCGAGGAGATCAAGCGCTACAAGACCGAGAAGGCCGAGATCATGACGGCGGCCAAGAAGCTGGAAGATGAATCGACCGCCTTCGACAAGCGCAGCGAGGAGCAGATGCACCAGCACCACCGCTGGGCACAGGCCACCACCGCACTGTCGATCTCGATCGCGATGGCGGCGATCGCGCTGCTGACGAAGCGGCGCTGGACGGAGTACGCGGTGTACGGGATCAGCGCGCTCGGCCTCGGCCTGGGCGTCGCTGCCTGGCTGCACTGGTGACAGGGTCGGGCCTGAAGCGCTACGCTGCGCCCTCCACATCCAGGAGAGCGGCATGAAGATCCAACGCAAGGGCTCGGCCCAATGGTCCGGCGGCATCAAGGACGGCAAGGGCTCGATCTCGACCGAGAGCGGCGCGCTGAAGGACTACCCCTACGGCTTCGCGAGCCGCTTCGAGGGCACCCCGGGCAGCAACCCCGAGGAACTGCTCGGTGCGGCGCACGCCGCCTGTTTCACGATGGCGCTGTCGCTGATCCTCGGTGAAGCCAAGCTGCGCGCCGAGAAGATGGACACGACCGCCAAGGTCACGCTGGAGCAGGTGGAAGGCGGCTACGCGATCAGCGCGGTCCACCTGACGCTGAAGGCCAACGTGCCGGGCGCCGACAACGCCACGTTCCAGGAGCTGGCGGCGAAGGCGAAGGCCGGATGCCCGGTGTCGAAGCTGCTGAAGGCGGACATCTCGCTGGAGGCGACGCTGGTCTGAGCCGCGCCTGCCCGCATGTCGCGGCGATGTCCTACACGCTCGTCGGAATCAACCCACGGTGCCCGCAAAGGGCGCCCCCTACAGTGAGGCTGCGCCGGGATCGCAGAGTCCCGGACGGCACCCACCACTGGAGGTAGCGATGAAACGAGGGATGGTCATTGCGGGGTTCGAGGTGCACGCGGACGAGGGCTTGCGGGACATTCCCGCGGGTGCGTGCTGGGTCATCGAAGGCGCGCTGTGGGTCAAGCTGGTCTGGCATGCCGATGGCGACCGCCAGGCTGTGACGCTGTCGCTGCGCGAGTACCAGTCGTGCCTGCAGCGCGGCTGCATCCGCTTCGAGTCGGCGCCGTCGTTCAGCGAATCCGTGCGTAGACCCTTGAGTCTCGCAACATGCCGTCCGGTGTGATGCGGTCGTTGCGCCGCGTGCCTTCCAGCGTGTAGCCGGCACGCTCGCAGACCCGCCAGCTGGCGATGTTGCCGGCGTCGGGCAAGGCCTCGACCCGGCGCATGCCGAGCGGGCCGAACGCCAGGTCGGTGATGGCTTGCGCCGCCTCGGTGACGAGCCCGCGGCCGGTGAACGCCGAGTGCGCCCAGTAGCCGATCTCGCACTTGGGCACCGCCCAGTCGAACGCATGCAGGCTGCCGATGCCGACCAGCGTGTCGCTGCCCTTCAGGAGCAGCAGCATCGGCATCATCGAGCGCATCATGAAATGCGCGCGCCCTTCGCGGCAGAACTGCTCGGCGCTGGCTAGCGTCGGTTCGGCCATCGCCCACGGCAGCGAGGCCGGGAACGCGCGCAACGCGTCGAGCGACGCGACGATCGCCTCATGCAAGCGCGGCCCGTCGCCGGACTGCGGGCAGCGGATCGTCAGGCGCGGGCTGTCGAAGCGGTCGGGAACGTCGCGAAGCGAGGGGATCGTCATGGCAGCGATGATGACGACCCGGTCGCGCGCCGGCCGCCTGGCGGGCGCAACGGCGTACGGGGATGCGAACGTTTCAGCGCGGCGACCAGCGCCACTCCTTCACCTCGGGCAGGTCGTCGCCGTGCTCGCACACCCATTCCCGGTGCCGGCGCAGCGTCGCCGCCAGCCGCTCGGCCTCGGCCGGTACCCGGTCGGCCAGGCGCGGCACGCGGCGGATCGCGTCGAATGCCAGCTGGTAGCGGTCGAGCTGGTTCAGCACCACCATGTCGAACGGCGTCGTCGTCGTGCCTTCCTCGCAGTAGCCGCGCACGTGGATGTTCGCGTGGTTGCGGCGCCGGTAGGTCAGCTTGTGCACCAGCGACGGGTAGCCGTGGAACGCGAACACCACCGGCCGGTCGGCGGTGAAGATCGCATCGAAGGCCTCGTCGGTCAGCCCGTGCGG
>NZ_JBFUFQ010000242.1:0-8343 GCF_056403355.1 Rhizobacter sp. P2_H3
GTGCCGGCGGTCGTACAGCAGCGTCAGGTGCGGCGTGGCGCTGCGCGAGGCCTGCGATTCGGTGTCGCCCATCGCCAGGTTCAGCCGGCGGCGGAATGCAGCGAGCGCGGGCAGGTTGTCGCTGCTGCGCAGCACGAAGGCGCCGCTGCCGGGGAAACTCAGCGCGCGGTCGAAGGCCACGCCGAAGCCCTCGTGCACGAGACCCGCGGCGGCCCGCATCGCCGACTCGACGTTGGCCTCGTCGTCGACCATCGCGCGCAGCGTGACGTGCAGGCGCTCGATCGAGAGCAGCTTGCCGGCGAGGCCATGCTCGCCGCGCAGCCGGGTTGCCAGCTCGATGATGCGTTCGGCCGTCTCGGGCGTGGGCCGCAGCGCGAAGAAAAGACCCAGGTGCTGTGCGGCCTGCGGAACGCGGCCCGCCTGAACGGGCGGCGGCGGTGGCGGTGGTGGCAGTTCGTCGAACCCAGGCAAGCCGAACTGTTCCGGCCCGGACTGGGCCTCCTTCTTCGTTCGCATCTATCGAGCACCAGCCTCAAGCAACGTGAAATGGGTGCGGCCGATCAGCTTCCTGAAGTCACGATCAAAACTCACGAGGTGTTCTCCAATGTGAACAACAGCCGCAGCCAGCCAGGCGTCCGGCAGAAGATTGCCGCTGAGCTGCTTGTCCAGGCACAGCTGGCGCAGACGAGGCCACTCCGCGCCCTGCTCCGCCAGTTGAACACCCGGCACGGCGAGCAGCGCATCGACGAAGCCGACCGCCTGCTCAATCGGCGTCGGGGCCTGGAAAATCCTGGGGCTGGTCACCAGTCGCAAGAAACTGGCCACGACCATCGGCATCACGGTCAGGGTTGCTCCTGACGAAACCGCGACGACGGCCTCTTCGAGCCACGGTCGGGCAACCGCATGATGGGGATGGTCGCTGCGAAATGCCGCGACCAACACATTCACGTCAGGCGTCATCGCCCAACGCCTCCAGCAGCGACCTGTTGCTGAGCGGATCGACCCCCGCCACCAGCCCACCGCGCCCCTTGAACACCGGCAGACGCGACTTGCCTCGCGGCACCGTCGCCTGCTGAGCTCTCAACCTCAGTTGCAGGCCTTCCTCGATCAGGCGCGTCAGCGTGGTTCGTTGCCGGGCAGCAAGCGCCTTGGCCGTGGCCAGCAGTTCATCGTTGATGTCGAGGGTCGTCTTCATCCAAAGATGATACAGATTTCTGTATCGGCCCGCGCTAGTGCTCCGCCGCATCCCTCCCGCTTCCCTTGCGCGGCCACGGCAGCAGCATCCCCACCTGCTCCCGGTAGACGCGGTAGCGGTCGCCGAACTGCGCGACCAGGTCGCGCTCCTCGAACCAGATGCCGATCAGGATGTAGCCCGTCGTGGCGACCGCGAACAACAGGTGGCCGGCCGTCATCACCGGCGTGGCCCAGAAGCCCAGCAGGAAGCCAAGGTAGATCGGGTGGCGCACATGCCGGTAGAACAGCGGCGTCCGGAAGACCGGCGCCGGAATCTCGTGCCCCCGCCAGCCCGCCAGCACCTGGCGCAAACCGAACAGCTCGAAGTGGTTGATCAGGCAGGTGCTGATCAGCAGCATCGCCCAGCCGAGCCAGAACACCGCCTGCAGCGCGAAGCGCCCGGCAGGGTCGGCGACCGACCACACCACCGGCTGCGCGATCGGCCGCCACTGCCACAGCAGCAGCGCCAGCACCACCGTCGCCGCGAGCACGAAGCTGCTGCGCTCGACCGGCTCCGGCACGATGCGCGTCCACCAGCGCTTGAAGCCGCGGCGCGCCATCACGCTGTGCTGCACCGCGAACAGGCCGAGCAGCAGCAGGTTGACGACCAAGGCCTCGGCCAGCGGCACCGCGCTGCCGCTGTCGATGTCCTTCGGCACGGCCACGCCGCCGACGAAGCCGATCGCATAGGTGAAGGTCGCCAGAAAGAACACGTAGACGGCAACGCCGTAGAGAACCCCGAACATGGTTGAACCCCCCATGAAGTGCCGGCAGACGCGCTCAGCGCGCCCACCAGCGGTTGTCGAGCACCTGCGCAATGCGCAGCGCCGCACGCGCTGCGCCATCCATCTCCACCGGCCGGTAGCGCACCGGCTCGTGCATCGCGGCCAACGCCCGCTCGRCCAGCGTGTCGGGGTCGAGCGTCGCGTAGTCGAGCGATCGATCGGCCCCGTAGTTGGCGAGCCGGCAGCGCACATGCACGCACTGCTCGAAGTGGCGCTGCAGCGGAAAGCTCAGGAACGGTCGGCGCGTCGCCACCAGTTCCATGCACGTCGACAGCCCACCCTGCACCAGCGCCAGGTCGCAGCACGCGAGGTGCTCGTACAGCTTGTGCACGTAAGGCCGGATCTCCAGCCCGTCGAGCTGCGGGAAATCGTCGGTGGGCAGGCGGGGGCCGGCCACGACGATCAGCCTCAGCTCCGGCAGCTCGCGCTTCATGCGGGGGAACGCCTGCACGATGCGCCGCAGCAGCGGCCGGCCGACGGCGGTGCCGCCGACGGTGGCGATCGCGATCTTCTCGCCGCGGCGATAGCCGTGCCGGGCCCGCAACTGCTCGGTGTCRGCCAGCGCCGCCGGATCGAAGGGCAGCGCATAGCCGCAGTAGCTGAAGTTGCGGTCGGTCCAGTCGCGGATGCCGGGCAGGCCCGGGCCGAAGGAGGCCTCGGTGACGTCGTCGCGGTTGCCGACGAACAGCGCCGCATCGCGGATGCCGGGGTAGCGTGCGACATGCTCCAGGTCGTCGGCATTGCGGTCGGCGCACAGCAGGGCCTCGCGCTCGTTGCCAGGCTCCATCGGCAGGCAGCCGACGAAGTCGGTCAGGAAGACGAAAGGCTGGCGCTTCAGTTCCGGGTTCTCGTGGTAGTGGTAGTCGACCTCCCAGGCCTCGTCGCCGACCACGATGTCGTAGTGCTCGGCCTCCACCAGGTCGATGAAGGTCATGAAGTTGCGCGTCATGATCTCGTCCATCGTGCGCAGCGCGAAGAAGGCCGACAGATCGTGCTCGCCGGCCTGCTGCTCGAAATGCCGGCTCTCGTTGGCCAGGCGCTGCGTGACGGGATGCAGCCGCTCGCCCTCCTGCGCCAGGTAGCGGGCGGCCGGGTCGACGGTGAACCAGTCGATGTCGAGATCGGGTTGCAACGTGCGCAGCGAACGCGCGATCGCCAGGTCGCGCTGCACATGACCGAGGCCGATCGCGCTGGAGATGAAGAGCGCCCGGCGCCGGCGCTTCATCGCGCGCACCCAGGTCGCGCTGCGCGGCGCGCCACCGATGAAGTCGCGCACGCTGCGGTTGAAGAGCACCGGGTCGCGCACCGCCGTGACATGCCCGCCGCCCTGGACGGTCAGCAGGCGCGAGCCCGGCACCAGCGCATGGATCGCCTTGCCCTGCGCATACATCACGCGGTGGTCGTCGTCGCCGTGGATCACCAGCGTCGGGCAGGCCACGCGGCGCGCCAGCGCCCGCACGTCGTTGCCCTTCCAGGCCTTGCGCACCATGTTGATGATGTCGCCGCTGGTGGCCCGGGCGTAGCCGACGCCGTCGTCGAAGGGCTTGCTGGAATGCGGCTCGCTGAAGAGGCTGGCCATGAACGCATCGATGTAGCCCGGCCAGTCGTCGCGTGTCTGGTCGGCCTCGGCCTGCACCCGGCGCGCGATCGCATCGGTGTCGACCAGCGACTCGGCAAAACCGCCGGCGATCACGAGGTGGCTGACGCGCTGCGGCTGCTCGGCCGCGACCCGCAGCACCGTCATCGCCGCGCACGAGATGCCGACCAGCGCGGCGCGCTCGGTACCGGCCGTGGCGTCGAGCACGGCGACGAAATCGTCGTGGAAGATGTCGAAGCTGTAGGCGTCCTGGGTGGCGGGCCGGTCCGAGCGGCCGTTGCCGCGCCCGTCCATCGTGACGACCCGGAAGTGCTGCGACAGGTACGGCACCGTGGCCTTCAGCATCTCGCTGTGCACCATCTGGATGGGCGGCGCGAAGGCGATCCACGGGCCGCTGTCGCCCCAGACGGCGTACCAGATGCGCACGCCGTCGCGGTCGACGACCCCCTGGCGGGCCGGCTCGACGCTGCCGTACGGGCTGCTGCTAGCGTCCATCGCCCTGCCCTGCCGCGCGGGCGTCGAGCGATTCGAGCAGCGCCTGCACCGCATCGAGCGCCGCACGGTGCTGCGCCCGCTCCTGCTTCACGCCGAGCAGGTCGGCGAATTCCATGCCGAGCCAGAACTCCGAGATCCAGCAGGCGATGACATCGGCGGTGAACGGCGCCGGCAGCGTGACGCCGGAGGACTCGAGCGCCGCCACCGCCTCGCCCACCACGTCGCGCACCAGCTGCTTCCAGGCCAGCAGCCGCGGCAGGAACTTCTTGCGCAGATCGGCGTTCGAGAAGCTCGCGGCCCACAACTCGGCCTGCACGCGCACGAAGCCGGAAGAGAGGTCGCTGTCGTAGAAGCGCCGCGCCTCGGCCCACTTGCGGGCATAGCCGCCGGGGCCTGCATACATCGAGCCCTGGCGGGCCAGCAGCCGGCGGTTCGCTGCATCGAGCACCTCGATGACCAGCTGGTCCTTGGTGCCGAAGTGGTAGTTGATCAACGCGTGGTTCACGCCGGCGTCCTTCGCGATCTGGCGCACGCTGAGCGCCGCATACCCCTCGCTCGCCAGCCGCCGGAAGGTCGCGTCGAGGATCTTCTCGCGGGTGTCGACGACGGACGCATCCTTGCCCGGCTGCACGCCGTCGGACGATCTGAGGCTCATGGTTGAACGATCGGTTTATACGATCGTTCAAAAATAGGCGAGGTTTGCGGGTTCTTCAAGGACCGGAACTCCACGTCGTGGTGGGGCTCAGAAAATACCGTCCACCACCCAGCACCGAGGAGTCCCCATGGAAGCCCAGCAACTTCACCGCGGCCGTCTCATCGATCACCTGCAGCTCGTCGTGTCCGACCTCGCGGCCAGCAAACGCTTCTACGAGGCGGTGGCCCAGGTGCTGGGGATCCCGGTGGGCGGCAGTGCCGCGGACTACTTCTGGATCGACGAGCTGTTCGTCTCCACCGCCGACAGTCAGGCGGCGCAGGGCCATCTGACGGGGCGCCACCACCTCGCGTTCCAGGCCCGGGACCGTGCGATGGTGGAGGCGTTCCACCGCGCCGGGTTGGAAGCCGGCGGCCGCGACAACGGCAAGCCGGGCGAACGGCCCTACCACCCCGGCTACTACGCCGCCTTCCTGCTCGACCCGGACGGCAACAACATCGAGGCGGTGTTCCACGGCGAGGCGAAGCGCAGCGCGGGGTCGGTGGTGATCACGTTCTGACCGCGCCGGGCTCTGTCAGTCGCTGAAGATCACTCGCTGATCCGCGTGTACGTCTGCGGGTAGTTCGCCTGGAATTCCTTCGCGCGCGTGGCCCACACGTCGTCCCACAGGAACCAGACATCGGCCCAGAACGCATCGCCGCGCGGTGCGGCGTTGTTGGCCTGGTTCATGATCTCGCCGTCGTTGCGGGTCTTGAAGCTCGCGCTGCCGAAGTTCGAGTTCTCCAGCGCCACGCGGTAGTTGCGGTTGGCCAGGTAGCGGGTCCACTCGTCGCCATTCCACTGCGCGACGGCGCTGTAGTGGCTGATGATGTCCGGCGCGTAGAACTCGCCCCAGTTGCCGATGAACTCGACGTGGGCATGGTCGTTGGCATTCGCGAAGCGGAACGCGTGGGTGCCTGCGCCGTCCTTGTGATAGACCACCAGCGGGTGCCCCCAGTGGTTCTCCAGCCCGGCCATCGGCAGCGTGGTGTAGTTGCCGTGCGCGCTGACCGACACGTGCGAGATGAAATCGCCCCCACCGTTCTTCTTGCCCGTCCAGACGATCACCGTCTCGACATCGTGCTTGTGGCCGCCCAGGAACGTGAGGCCGATCGCCTGGTCCTTCTCGAAGTACAGCTCGTAGAAGTGCGCGCAGCGCTCGATGCGATCGCTGCCCTCCACCGTCTCGCGGCACAGCTGGCGGTGGATGGTGTTGGCGAAGTTGCCCCAGCCGCCGTCGCGGCAGGCGCCCTGCACGGTGCCGGTGGCGTTCAGGCCGGGGTTCTGGCTCAGGTTGTTGTTGCGGTTGAACGGTGTGGCCGGGTAGCAGCCATCGGAATCGAAATCGAACATCGGATGGAAGTCGCGGACCTGCTTCTCGTTGTACTTCGTGATGGCAGTGTCCCAGCGCGGCAGTTCATCGGCGTGGGCCGCGGCAGCGGTCACGGCGATGAGAGCAATCGCGATGGACTTCAGGGCACGCAGGGAGAAGAACGTGTTCGTCATGTTCTGACATGAAGTGGAGGGCCGGCGGACTGTGCGGCCCGCCCATGACGGCCTGTTGACGCTACAGGCGCACCACGCCCTCGATCCAGCCCACGAACCGGCCATCCACATACAGCCGCAGGCTGTCGCCGTCGGACTCGGCTTCACACTGGGCGACCAGGCCCTGGCAGCCATCCATCGCGAAATGCGATGGTGCCGGCCTGTGCGAGAGCGTGCGGATAATGGTCGTGATGAAATCCATGGGCGGTCTCCCGGGGGTCTGATGCAGTGCGGCGACTGTCCCGCGCACGCCATCGCCGCGTCCTTCACCCACCTGAAATCAAGCTGAAACCCGCGCCAACCCGTGTCGACACCGCTCCACTTCGGTCGCTTCGAACTGCGCCCTGCCGAACGCCTGCTGCTGGACGACGGCAAGCCGGCGGCGCTCGGCGTGCGGGCCCTCGACGTGCTGATCGCGCTGGCGCAGCGGCGCGACCAGGTGGTGGGGCAGGAGGATCTGATCGATCTCGCGTGGCCCGGCCTGGTGGTCGAGCCGAACAACCTGCAGGTGCAGATCTCGGCCTTGCGCAAGCTGCTGGGGGCGGAAGCGATTGCCACCGTGAAGCGCCGCGGCTACCAGTTCACCGCCGCGCTGCGCGAGGCGGAGCCCGAGCGCGGCGAAGCCGCCTCCACACCGCACCGCCTGCCGCTGCTGCGCACCCGCTTCATCGGCCGCGAGCACGCGCTGGCCGACTGCGCCGGCCTGCTGGAGCGCGCACCGCTGCTGACGCTCACCGGCACCGGTGGCAGCGGCAAGACCCGCCTGGCGATCGAGCTCGCGCAGCGGCAGCTGGCGGGCTTTGCGGCGGGCGCGTGGTTCGTCGACCTCGCGGCCCTGCAGGATCCACGGCGCCTGCTCGCCGCCGTGGCGTCGGCCGTCGGCGCCCGGCAGGACACGACGGCCGATCCGCTCGACGCGCTGTGCGCGCACATCGGCGCGGCACGCGCGCTGCTGGTGCTCGACAACTGCGAGCACCTCATCGACCCCGTGGCACGGCTCGCCGACCGCCTGCTCGGCGCCTGCGCCGGCCTGCGCATCCTTGCCACCAGCCGCGAGGCGCTGGGCTTGCCGGGCGAGCAGATCTTCGCGGTCGGCCCGCTGCCATTCGACTCCGATGCCGTGCGCCTCTTCGTCGACCGGGCCCGGCTCGCCAGGCCCGACTTCGCGCTGACACCGGCCAACGCCCCGGTCATCGCCGAGATCTGCCGCCGGCTCGACGGCATCGCCCTCGCGATCGAGCTGGCCGCGGCGCGCGTGCGCATGTTTGCGGTCGACGAGATCCGCGCGCGGCTGGACGACCGCTTCCGCTTCCTCACCGGCAGCTCGCACGTGGCGCCGCGTCATCGCACGCTGAGCGCCACGCTGCAGTGGAGCGTGAAGCTGCTGTCCGAGCCGGAAGCGCAGGTCTTCGCGCGGCTCTCGGTCTTTGTCGGTGGCTGCACGCTGGCCGCGGCGGCCGTGGCCGCGGGCATCGACGATGAATACGCCGCACTGCAGATCGTGACGCAGCTGCACGACAAATCGCTGCTCGTGATGGCGCCCGAGAACCTGCCCGAGCCGCGCTTTCGCATGCTCGAGACGGTGCGCCAGTTCGCGCAGGACCTGCTCGACGAGACCGGCGAAGCGCAGGCCGTGCGTGCGCGCTGCCTGGCCCACTTCGTCGCCTTTGCCGAAGAGGCCGGCGGCCACCTGCACGGCCCGGGCGAACTGGCGTGGCTGCCGCGACTGAAGGCGGAACAGGACAACCTGATCGCGGCGCACGACTGGTGCGCCCAGCTACCGGCTGGCGCCCACGCCGGCTGGCGTTTCGTGGCGGCGCTCGGCCGCTACTGGGCCTTTGCCGGCCCGCTCGACGTGGGCTACTGCCTGGGCGCCGCCGCGCTGGCGCGCGACGCACACGGGCTCGACGAGGCGCTGCGCGGCAAGGCGCTGCTGGCGATGTCGCACCTCGCGTACAAGCGCGGCTTCTACGACGAGGCCTTGCGCTGGGCCGACC
>NZ_JBFUFQ010000243.1:0-8308 GCF_056403355.1 Rhizobacter sp. P2_H3
CCTCGGGGCCGAGCACGCCGGCGCGCACGCTGCGGCGCACGCGGGCGGCTTCCACCGCCTCGGCGCCCGGTATCGCGCGGGCGGTCAGGAAGCGCAGCATCGCCGCCGTGTCGTACGGGGAGCGGAAACCGAGCGAGACGGTCACGCCGTCGTCCGGCGACACCGACTCGCCGGCTGCATCGCCGCGCAGTCGCGTCGGGCTCATGCGGTAGCTGTCGGCGAAGGCCGCGTTGAAGCGCCGCAGGCTGCGAAAGCCGCTGGCCAGCGCGACCTGCGCGATCGGCAGCCGCGTGTCGGTCAGCAACTGCTTGGCCAGCAGCAGGCGGCGCGTCTGCACGTACTGCAGCGGCGTCACGCCATGCTCGGCCGCGAAGATGCGGCGCAGGTGGCGGTCGCTGACGCCCAGGTGCGCGGCCAGCGCGGCGATCGACGGCGTTTCTTCCTCGGCCGCGGCGTGGTCGAGCCAGTGCGCCGCCTGGCGGGCCAGCGTGCGCGATGCGTCCATCACCGTCCACGCCAGCCCCGGCCCCGGCGCCACTTCAGGTCGGCACTTCATGCACGGGCGGAAGCGGGCTGCCTCGGCCTGGGCCGGCGTGTCGAAGAACACGCAGTTCTCGCGGCGCGGCGTGCGCACGCGGCAAATCGGTCGGCAATAAATGCCGGTCGACGTGACGCCGACGAACCAGCGGCCGTCGAAGCGGGCGTCGCGGGCCTTGATGGCCAGATAGGCGGCATCGGAGTCGAAGGTAGGCATGGCGTGATCATCGCACCCTCGCGCCGCATGACTCGCCGTTTTCGGACATGTCGCGGGCCGGGCTGCGAGCCCGCGCTGGCCCGAAGGCTGCATGTCAGACGCTATCTACAATCCGCCACTCTCCAGGAGAAACCGAATGCAAGTGACTGCGTCCAACTTCAAGGCCTATGACATCCGCGGCATCGTCGGCAAGACGATCGACGAAGCGTTCGCGGAGCACCTGGGCCGCGCCTTCGGCAGCGAGGCACTGAAGGCGGGTGAGAAGGCCGTGGCCGTGGGCCGCGACGGCCGCCTGTCGGGGCCGGGCCTCGTCGCCGCGCTGATCCGCGGCCTCGCGTCGACCGGGCTCGACGTCGTCGACATCGGCGCCGTGACGACGCCGATGCTCTACTACGTGGCCGCCACGCGCGGCAAGCACGGCTGCAACAGCGGCATCCAGGTGACCGGCAGCCACAACCCGAAGGACTACAACGGCTTCAAGATGGTGCTGGCCGGCCGCGCGATCTACGGCGACGAGATCCAGGCGCTGCGCATCCGCATGGAATCGGAGCACTACACCGTGGCCACCGGCCGCACCGGCACGATGGACGTGCTGGCCGAGTACAGCGCCCGCATCGTCGCCGACTGCAAGCTGAGCCGCCCGATGAAGATCGTCGTCGACTCCGGCAACGGCATCCCCGGTGCGTCGGCGCCCGGCATCCTGCGCGCGCTCGGCTGCGAGGTGACCGAGCTGTACTCCGAGGTCGACGGCGATTTCCCGAACCACCACCCGGACCCGAGCAAGCCCGAGAACCTGGCCGACCTGATCCGCACCGTGAAGGAGACCGATGCCGAACTGGGCCTCGCGTTCGACGGCGACGGCGACCGGCTGGGCGTCGTCACCAAGGAAGGCAACATCATCTACCCGGATCGCCAGCTGATGCTGTTCGCGACCGACGTGCTGTCGCGCAACCCCGGCGGCACCATCATCTTCGACGTCAAGTGCACGCAGCGCCTCGCGCCGACGATCCGCGCCGCCGGCGGCAAGCCGCTGATGTGGAAGACCGGCCATTCGCTCGTGAAGGCGAAGATGAAGGAGCTGAAGGCGCCGCTGGCCGGCGAGATGAGCGGCCACATCTTCTTCGGCGAGCKCTGGTACGGCTTCGACGACGCCACCTACACCGCCGCGCGCCTGCTGGAGATCCTGTCGCGCAGCCGCAACCCGAGCCAGGTGCTGAACGCGCTGCCCACCAGCTTCAGCACGCCCGAGCTGAACGTGCCCTGCGCCGAAGGCGAGCCGAAGGTCGTCGTGCAGAAGCTGCTCGACGGCGCGCGCTTCCCCGGCGCGAAGGAGATCATCACGATCGACGGCCTGCGCGCCGAGTACGAAGACGGCTTCGGGCTGATCCGTTCGTCGAACACCACGCCGGTGCTGGTACTGCGCTTCGAAGGGCACACGCAGGAGGCGCTGCACCGCATCGAGGCCGACTTCATGGCCGCGCTGCGCGTGGCCAAGCCCGACGCGCAGATCGCCGCTGCCGCGCATTGACCCGCAGTGCCGTCTTCGTGCGCGTCCTGATCGTCAAGTTGTCGTCGCTCGGCGACGTGGTGCATGCGATGCCCGTCGTCCACGATATCCGGGCGGTCTACCGCAACGCGCATGTCGACTGGGTGGTCGAGCCGGGCTTCGCGCCGCTGGTGCGGCGCGTGCAGGGCGTGAGCGAGGTGATCGAATGCGCGCAGCGCCGTTGGCGGCGCGCCTGGTGGACGCGCACGGTGCGCGACGAATGGCGCGCCTTCCGCGCGCACCTGGCGCAGCACCGCTACGACGCGGTGCTCGACCTGCAGGGCCTGACCAAATCGGCCCTGGTGGCCCGCATGGCCGATGGCCCGAGCTTCGGCCTGGCGAACCGCACCGACGGTTCCAGCTTCGAGCGGCCGGCGCGCTGGCTGATCGACCAGCCGCTCGCGATGGAGCCGCACGTGCATGCGCTCGACCGCTCGCGCAAGCTGGCCGCGATGGCGCTGAACTACACGGTGCAGGGGTCGCCGCAATTCGGGCTGCGCTGCGATGCCCAGCCGCTGCCGAAACGCACGCTGGTGTTCGTGCACGGCACCTCGCGAGACGACAAGCTGTGGCCGGAGTCGCACTGGATCGATCTCGGCCGGCGTTTCATCGGCGCCGGCTGGCGCATCGCGCTGCCGCATGCCGGACCGGTGGAGCTCGCACGGGCAGAACGCCTGCAGCAGGCCTTCGGTGCCGAGGCCGAGGTGTGGCCGGCGATGTCGCTCGATGCGCTGGTCGACCGCATGGGCGCGACGCAGGGCGTGATCGGCGTCGACAGCGGGCTGAGCCACATCGCGGTCGCGCTCGGGCTGCCGCACGTGCAGCTGTACAACTTCCCGACCGCGTGGCGCACCGGCCCGCAGATCGGGCATGGCCACCGGCACCAGGTGTCGGTCGAGCGCGAGCCGACGCCGGAGGTCGACCTGGTGTGGGCCACCTGGCAGGTCGTGCGCGCCGCGTCGCGGGGATGACGGGCACCGTGGATCCCCTGCACGACGTCCCGGCCGCGACGTGGCGGCAGTCGCTCGCACGGCATGCCTATTCGCTGCTGCTGGCGTCGCTGAAGCCGGTGTACCTGCTGCGGCTGTGGCTGCGCGGCCGGGCCGAGCCGCTGTACCGGCACAAGGTGCTGGAGCGGCTGGGCGACTACCGCGAGCACCGCGACCTGCACGAGGGGCGCTGGCTCGGCGACGTGTGGGTGCATGCGGTCTCGCTCGGCGAGACGCGTGCTGCCGCGGCGCTGATCGATGCGCTGCGTGCCGAGCGGCCGGGCCTGCGGCTGCTGCTGACGCACAGCACGGCCACCGGCCGCGAAGCCGGCGAGGCGCTGCTGCGCGAGGGCGATGTGCAGGCCTGGCTGCCGTACGACACGCCGGGTGTCGTGCAGCGCTTCTTCGAGCAGTTCCGCCCGCGCGTGGGCGTGCTGATGGAGACCGAGATCTGGCCGAACCTGCTGCGGCGCGCGCAGGGCAGCGGCATCCCGATGGTGCTGGCGAATGCGCGGCTGAGCGAGAAGAGCCGGCGCCAGGGCGAGCGGCTGGCCGCGGTGCTGCGGCCGGCGGTCGAGGCGATCACGCTGGTGCTGGCGCAGACCGAGGCCGATGCGCAGCGGCTGCGCGATTCGGGCGCGCGCGAGGTCGTCGTCTGCGGCAACCTGAAGTTCGACATGGCGCCGGACGAGGCCTTGCTCGCGCGCGGCCGGGCGTGGCGCCATGCGCTCGCGCGGCCGGTGCTGCTGGGCGCGGTGATGCGCGAGGGCGAAGAGGCGATGCTGCTGGCCGAGTGGGC
This sequence comes from Rhizobacter sp. P2_H3, assembly GCF_056403355.1. Classification (NCBI taxonomy): domain Bacteria; kingdom Pseudomonadati; phylum Pseudomonadota; class Betaproteobacteria; order Burkholderiales; family Sphaerotilaceae; genus Rhizobacter; species Rhizobacter sp. P2_H3. The sequence goes on from NZ_JBFUFQ010000243.1 coordinate 4,089, forward strand.
GAAGCGAGCGGCCGAGAACCGCCCGCTGCTGCTGATCGTGCCGCGGCATCCGCAGCGCTTCGACGAGGTCGCGGCGCTGGTGCAGGCGGCCGGGCTCACGCTCGCGCGGCGCAGCGGCTGGGGCGACACGCCGCCGGCCGAGGCCTGGCACGCCGACGTGTGGCTGGGCGATTCGATGCGCGAGATGGCGCTGTACTACGCGATGGCCGACGTGGCGCTGCTCGGCGGCAGCTTCGCGCCGCTGGGCGGGCAGAACCTCATCGAGGCGGCGGCCTGCGGTTGCCCGGTCGTGATGGGGCCGCACACCTTCAACTTCGCGCAGGCCGCGGAGCTGTCGCTGGCGGCGGGCGCGGCGCTGCGGGTGGCCGACATGGCCGCAGGCGTCGACACGGCCTGTGCCTTGCTCGACAGCCCGGAGCGCGAGCAGCGCGCCGCGCAGGCGAGGGCGTTCGCGGCGGCGCACCGCGGCGCGGCGCGGCGGATGACGGGCTATCTGCTGCGGTGGCTGCCGGTGAAGGCCGCCTCCTGAGCAAGACAGGTAAGAAACACCGTTCGCCCTGAGCCTGTCGAAGGGCCGGACTGAGCTTGTCGAAGGCCTTGCGCGCTTCGAATGCAACCCTTCGACACGGGCCCTCGACAAGCTCGGTCCCTGCTCAGGGCGAACGGGGTGAACTGCTTCTCGAGAGAGGTGGGCCATCGCTTCGTGGCACGAGGTCCCAGATATCGACAGATCGGGCTGTCTCAAGCCCACAGATCGCGCACGCAGTCGAGTTGCTCTGCCAACTCGCGCAGGCGCGCCCAGAGCTCGGTGCGGGGAACTCCTTCCTCGGCGTGGACCTGCTCGACGATGGACGCGAGCATTTGCACTGACGCTTCTTCGAGCAGTGCGTTCATCTGGGGCTCGAGGCGAGCCGGGATGTCGCCGTTCAGCAGGATGGCTTTCAGCTGTGTTCCACGCATGACGCGCCGGTAGCTGACGCTTGCTGAACGCGCAGCGATGTTGACGGGTGAGATCGATCGGACGCCGGTACCGCCGCGCTTCGGATGAGCGGGCGAGACCGTCAGCGACAGGCCCAAGGTGTTCAGCAGGCGCGCCGTCCGATGAAGACTCAGGTCCTTGAACGAGCCGTTCTCGATCTGGTTGATCGTCGCGCGTGACAGGCCGGCAAGCTTGGCCAGCCTCTGCATCGGATGATCGTCCGATGGTCCTCAGCTCTCGTTGAGAGGACAGTCCGTGCTCTGCCAATTCACCACCGGGAACACACCATGAACATCGTCAAGCTGGCCGCCCTCGGCCTCACCGCTTCCATCGTCGCTGCCTCGGCTGGCGCGGCCACCCCGGCCGCACCGGACAGCGCCAAGCCCAGCGTCGTGATCGTCCACGGCGCGTTCGCCGACGGCTCCGACTGGGCCAAGGTCGTGCCGCTGCTGCAGGCCAAGGGCCTGAACGTCGTCGCGGTGCAGAACCCGCTGAGCTCGCTGGCCGACGACGTCGCCGCCGCGAAGCGTGCGATCGATGCGCAGCCGGGCAAGGTCGTGCTGGTCGGCCATTCGTGGGGCGGCATGGTCATCACCGAAGCGGGCGACAACCCGAAGGTCGCCGGCCTGGTCTACGTGGCCGCCTTCGCACCGGACGCCGGCCAGTCGGTCGGCGATGTCGGCAAGGGCTTCGCGCCCGGCGCGGGCCTCGCCCACCTGAAGGCCGATGGCGGCGGCTTCCTGTCGCTGACGCAGGAAGGCATGAGCAAGCATTTCGCGCAGGACCTGCCCGCCGCCGCGACCGCGGTGATGACCGCGACGCAAGGCCCGATCCAGGCGAAGGCGTTAGAGCAGAAGGTGTCGGTCGCCGCGTGGAAGCAGAAGCCGTCGTGGTACCTGGTCGCCGACAACGACCACATGATCGTTCCGGAGCAGCAGCGCGCGATGGCCAAGGCGATCAACGCCAAGGTTTCGAGCGTCGCCAGCAGCCACGTGCCGCAGCAGTCGCAGCCGGCCCAGGTGGCGGCGGTGATCCTGGATGCGGTGCAGGCCGCCCGCTGATCGCGGCATGATGCGGGGCCTACCGCATGCGGCGGGCCCCCGTTCAATTCCAGAGTCCTTCGATCGATGTCCTCCCCATCCGCCGCGCTGCCCGACGCCCGCGTCACCGTCTTCGATGCCGTCAAGGCGCTCGCCTTCGTCGGCGATCTCAGCATGGGCCAGCCGGTCGACCACTCGGCGCGCACCGCGTGGATCGCGGCCCAGCTCGCGGCGGCACTCGGTCTCGAGGGCGACGCGAGCTCCCATGCCGCCTACGTCTCGCTGCTGCGCTGGTCGGGCTGCACCGCGAACGCGCCGGAGTTCTCCGAGCTGATGGGCGACGATGTCGGCGGCCGGCGCGCGATGCTCGCGGCCGGGCTGCCGGCGCACCTGGCCGGCTCGATGGCGCCGGTGGCGCAGATCCACTGCGAGGTGTCCGGCGACGTCGCGCGCACGCTGGGCATGCCGCAGGCGGTCGAGCTGCCGCTGCGCCGCATCTTCGAGCGCCCCGACGGCCACGGCCAGCCGAACGGCCTGCGCCCGCCCGACATCCCGGTCGAGGTGTTCATCGTCTCGGCCGCGAGCGACCTGGAGATCTTCAGCCGCGTCTACGACCTCGAGCGGGCGCTGAGCTACCTCGCGTCGCGCGCCGAGGCGGCCTACCCCGCCGAGGTGGTCGAGGCGGTGCGCCGCCATGCGGTCGACTGGCTGCATACGCTGGAGCAGGACCCGGCCTGCGTCGACACCGCGCCCGTCATCGGTACCGACACGACCTCGCTCGAACTGATCGCCGACGTGATCGACCTGAAGCTGCCGTGGCTGACCGGCTACTCGCGCCGTGTCGCGCTGGTGGCTGCCGACTGTGCCGAGCGCCTGGGCCTGCCGGCGCCGGCGCGCCAGCGGCTGTACCGTGCGGGCCTGGTGCACGGCATGGGCCGTGCGGCGGTACCGAACGCGCTGTGGGACCAGCCCGGCACGCCGAGCGAATCGGCGATGGAACGGCTGCGGCTGGTGCCCTACTGGACCGCGCGGGCCGCGCGCCGCATCGGCAACCTGGCCGCGGAGGCCGAGCTCGCCTCGCATGCCGACGAGCGGCTCGACGGCTCCGGCTTCTTCCGCGGCGTGTCGGGCACGGCGATCGGCCCCGAGGCCCGCGTGCTCGCGGTGGCGACGCAGGCGGTGATGCTGCAGACCGCGCGCCCGGGCCGTGCCGCGCTGTCGTTCGACGAGGCGCTCGCGCAACTGCAGCGCGATGCGCAGCGCGGGCTGTTCGATGCCGACGTGGTGGCCGCGTTGGGCGGCGCTTCCCGCGCCACTGCGCCGCCGCCAGGGGCGGAGCCCGCGGCGCTGCTGACCGGCCGCGAGGTCGAGGTGCTGCGCTGCATCAGCCTCGGCGAGAGCAACAAGGAAGCGGCCCGCACGCTCGGCATCAGCCCGAGCACCGTGCGGGCCCACCTCGAGAACATCTTCCGCAAGCTCGAGTGCACCACCCGGGCCGCCGCCACCCTGAAGGCGATGACGACCGGGCTGCTCTGATCAGCGGCCGCGGGTGGTGGCCTTCGCGAGCGATCGCGCGACCGCCTTCGCGGACTGCGGCTTCGCCGGCGGAAGACTGCCGAGCAGGCCGCCGTTGACGATCTCGACCACCAGCCCGCCCTCGGTGCCGCGCACGCGGCCGATCACCTGGCCGTTGCCGCTGATCGTCACGGTGCCGCTGCCGCTCAAGCTGCCGGGCTGCGTGCCGAAGTCGAGCTGGAAGAAGCCGTCGACCACGTAGTTCACGCCGCCGCGGCTGAACGCGAGCTGCGCGTACTCCTCGCGGATCAGCAGCGTCTGCACCGCGGGCTCCACGCCCTGCGTCACCGTGTGCATCAGTGCATTGCCGCCGGTGAAGGTCGACACCGACTGGGTCGCCACGTCGGTCACGGTCAGTCCGTTGGCCGGCAGGTAGCGCAGCTTCGTGGTCTCGGTCGTGCCGTTCAGGCTGCCGTCGAGCTCGACCTTCGCGTTGCCCTGCACGCGGTTCGTCTTCTCGTCACCGTTCATGTCGTCGGCCGTCACGCGGAAGTCGGTCACGGTCGACTGCGCCGAGCCGACACGGTGCGCCAGGTCCGCGAAGCTGTACGCGAGGCTGCTGCTGCCGGTGTACAGCGAGGTCGATTCGGTGCGGCAGGCATTGAACTGCGCGGCCAGCGTGTGGT
>NZ_JBFUFQ010000244.1:0-8305 GCF_056403355.1 Rhizobacter sp. P2_H3
TCCTCGGCCAGCATCGTCTTGCCGGTGCCGGGTTCGCCCTTGATCAGCAGCGGCCGCTTCAGCGTGGCAGCCGCGTTGACCGCGAGCATCAGGTCGTCGGTGGCGACGTAGTTGTCGGAGCCTTTGAACTTCATGCGTCGCGAGGGTTTGAAGGGGGTGCGGACCAGTATAAGGCGGGCCCTATAATCGCCCGCGGTTCGAAGACAAGCCCTCGCCAACTTCAAAAAGCTGCCATGACAAAGCTGGTTTCCCTGACGAATCTGATGAAGATGACGACTCTGATTCCGGCGATCGCTGCCTCCCTGCTGCTGGCCGGTGCGGCCGTGGCGCAGGACGTGAAGCCCGGCGATGCCAAGGCCGGCGAGAAGAAAGCCGCGATGTGCATCGGCTGCCACGGCATCCCGGGCTACCAGGCGAGCTTCCCCGAGGTGCACAAGGTGCCGATGATCGCGGGCCAGGGCGCCAAGTACGTGGTCGCCGCGCTCGGCGAGTACAAGAAGGGTGAGCGCAAGCACCCGACGATGCGCGCCGTCGCCGCGCCGCTCACCGACCAGGACATGGCCGACCTCGCGGCCTTCTACGAACAATTGCCGAAGGAGCAGCCCCAGCTCGCCGAGAAGGCCAAGGCCACGCCGGAGGTCGATGCGTTGCTCAAGAAGGGCAACTGCGTGTCGTGCCACGGCGAGAACTTCAGCAAGCCGATCGACGGCAGCTACCCGAAGCTCGCCGGCCAGCACGCCGACTACCTGTTCGTCGCGCTGAAGGCCTACCAGACCAACGGCAACCCGCAGATCGGCCGCAGCAACGCGATCATGGTCGGCCAGGTCAAGCAGTTCTCGCATGCCGAGCTGAAGACGCTGGCGCAGTACTTGGCCTCGCTGCCGAGCGAACTGCACACGGTGCCCCAGTCGCGCTTCCGCTGATCCCTTCCCCCATATGCAAAACGCCGCTGCGACCCAGCGGCGTTTTTACTTGGGCGCGCGGAATTCGCACCGTAGACTGCGGCACTTCATGCCATCCACCTTCCGGGAGATCTGCTTCATGAAACGCTGGATTCCGATGCTTTGCCTGGGCGCCATGCTGTGCGCCGGCGCACACGCCCAAACCCTGCGCTGGGCCACGCAGGGCGACGCGCAGACCATGGACCCGCATTCGCAGAACGAGTCGCTGACGAATGCGATCAATGGGCAGGTCTACGAGACGCTGGTCAATCGCGACAAGCAACTGGGCATCGAGGCGGTGCTGGCCACCGAGTGGCAGCAGACGGCGCCGACGCAGTGGCGCGTGAAGCTGCGGCCGAACGTGAAGTTCCACGACGGCACGCCGTTCACCGCCGACGACGTGGTGTTCTCGGTGCAGCGGGCTCGCGAGGGCACGTCGGACATCAAGGCGTATGCGAACGCGCTCGGCGAGCCGAAGAAGATCGATGCGCTGACGGTGGAGTTCAACCTGCCCGCGGTGAACCCGATCTTCCTGCAGCACGCGACGCTGGTGCAGATCATGAGCAAGGCCTGGTGCGAGAAGAACAAGGTCGTGAAGCCGCTGGACTTCAAGAACAAGGAAGAGAGCTACGCGTCGTTCAACGCGAACGGCACCGGCCCATACATGCTGGTCTCGCGCGCGCCGGACGTGAAGACCGTCTACAAGCGCAACCCCGCGTGGTGGGGCAAGTTCGAAGGCAACGTGCAGGAGGTGGTGTACACCCCGATCAAGAGCGACCCCACGCGGGTGGCGGCGCTGCTGTCGGGTGAGGTCGACTTCGTGCTCGACCCGGCCCCGCAGGACGTGGCGCGCTTGCGCARCACGCCGACGGTGAAGGTGATCGACGGGCCGGAGAACCGCATCGTGTTCATCGGCATGGACCAGAGCCGCGACGAGCTGCTGTACGGCAGCGTCAAGGGCAAGAACCCCTTCAAGGACCTGCGCGTGCGCAAGGCCTTGTACCAGGCGATCGACATCGAGACCATCAAGACCAAGCTGATGCGCGGACAGGCCGTGCCCACCGGCGGCATCACGTCATCGGCGCTCGGCGCCTACAACGATCCCGAACTGGAAAAGCGCCTGCCCTTCGACCTGGAGTCCGCGAAGAAGCTGATGGCCGATGCCGGCTATGCACAGGGCTTCGAGGTGACGCTGGACTGCCCGAACAACCGCTACATCAACGACGAGGAGATCTGCCAGACGCTCGCGTCGATGTGGGCCAAGCTGAACGTGAAGATCCGCGTCAACGCGATGCCGCGCGCGACTTACTTTCCGAAGGTGCAGAAGTACGACACGTCGATGTACATGCTGGGCTGGGGCGGCTCGATCACCGATGCGGAGACGACGTTCACGCCGGTGCTGCGCAGCCGCGGCGAGGGTGGCATTGGCGCGTGGAACATGGGCGGCTCGAAGGACGCGAAGTTCGACGAGCTGGCCGCTGCGTCGAGCCGTGAGCCTGATCCGAAGAAGCGCGAGCAGTTGATCAAGGCCGCGCTGAAGCAGCACAACGAGCAGGTGCTGAACATCCCGTTGCACCGGCAGGTGATTCCGTGGGCGGCGCGGGCGAACGTGGATGTTGTCCATCGGGCCGACAACTGGCTGGAGTGGCGCTGGATCACCATCAAGTGATGCCGCTGTCGCGACGGCGCCTGCTGGTGCAGGCGCTGGCCGGTGCCGGTTTCCTGGCCGGCGGCGCGTGGCCGCGCCTGTGCGCTGCGGGCACGCTGGTGGCCAACGTCACCGCGCTCTACACCGTCGAGGTGGCGCGGGTGGCGGTGCCGACGGACACCGAGGCGGTGGCGCGTGAGCTGAGGGCGTGGCCCGGCCGCGTGAGCGTCGGCGGAGGCCGCTACAGCATGGGCGGGCAGACTGCGCTGGCCGGCGGGCTGCAGCTCGACATGCGGCAGATGAACCGCATCATCAGCCTGGACGTGGCGCAGCGTCGCGTGCGCGTGCAGGCCGGGCTGCGCTGGCGCGACCTGCAGGAGGTGATCGATCCGGTCGGGCTCGCGGTGCAGACGATGCAGAGCTATGCCAACTTCACGATCGGCGGCTCGGTCTCGGTGAATGCGCATGGCCGCTATGTCGGCAATGGCCCGGTCAGCAACTCGGTCCGCGCGTTGCAGCTGGTGCTGGCCGACGGCAGCGTCGTCGAGGCGGATCGAACGCAGAACGGCGAGCTGTTCCGCGCCGCGCTCGGCGGCTATGGCGCGGTCGGCGTGATCACCGAAGTGGAGCTCGACCTGGTCGACAACGTGCGCATGGAGCGCAACGTGCGAGTGCTCACGCTCGACGACTATCCGAAGCACTTCCACGACGATGTGCGGGACGACACGACGGCGGTGATGCACAACGCCGACCTGCTGCCGCCGACCTTCGACCGGCCGGTGTCGGTGACCTGGCGCCGCACCGATAAGCCGGTGACGGAGGCGGCCCGGTTGGTGTCGCGCGGCCGGCGTTATCGGCTCGAGCGCGGCGTGCTGTGGGCGATGACCGAACTGCCGGGTGGCGGCTCGCTGCGCAGCTCGGTGGTGGAGCCTCTGCGCTTCAACGGGCCGGCGGTGGTGTGGCGCAACCACGAGGCCAGCCTCGACGTGGCCGCGCTCGAACCGGCCAGCCGCGGCGCCTCGACCTACGTGCTGCAGGAGTACTTCATTCCGCCGCGGCATTTCGCGCCGTTTGCACGCCGGCTGGGCCAGGTGTTGAACGCGCACCAGGTGCAGGCGCTCAACGTGTCGATCCGGCATTCGCCGGCCGACGCGCTGTCGCTGATGGCCTGGGCACCCGAGGAGGTGTTCTCGTTCGTCCTGTACTACAAGCAGCGCACCGATGCGGCGGCCTGCGAAGCGGTCGCGGTGTGGACGCGCGAGCTGATCGACCTGGCGCTGGCGCACGAGGGCCGCTACTACCTGCCGTACCAGCTGCACGCGACCCGCGAGCAGTTCGATGCGGCCTATCCGCAGGCGCAGCAGCTGCGCGCCTTCAAGCGCAGCGTCGACCCGGACGGCAAGTTCAGCAACAGCCTGTGGGCGCGCTACCTGTGAGCCGAACCGGCCCTCAGTGGCCTGTCACCTGGACCTCGTTGACGATCGCGCTCCACGACTGCGGGCCGGTCTTGCCGGAGATCCGCACGCCCAGCACGCCCGCCAGCGGTGTGCCGCTGAAAGCATAGCTCGCGCCGCCGGCCGCTGCGCTGTTGGGGTAGGGCGTCGCGATCGCCCAGCCCGATTCGATCCAGCGCGTGCCGTCGGTCGTGTACTGCAGGCTCACGCCCGATTCGAAATAGCCGTTGCCGTAGCTGTCGATCGCGCCGTTGATGAAGGTCACCTTCGAGACCGCCTTCGCGGCCGTCCACGTGACGCCGGCCGCTTCCCACTTGCCCGTCTCGCCTTCGCCGGCGGCATTCAGCGTGACGCCGGTCGTCAGCTTGCCGTCGTTGATGCCGGTTCGCGCCTGGCGGTTCGCGTTCGATAGCGCCGTCGTGTTCTTCGTCCACACCTGGCCGCTGCCGCTCGCTTCGATCTGCGTGTCGCCGCTGCCGCCGCGCGCCGTGAACGCGGCGCGGATCGAATGACCGGCCTGCACGTCGCTGAAGGTGTAGCTCGTCACCGCACCGATCGACGCGCCATCCACCGTCACCGAGCTGATGTCGTAGCCGGCGTTCGGCACGATGCTGAAGCCCTGGCTGCGACCCTGCACGACCTGCACCGTGCCGCTCGGCACGATCGATCCACCGGTGCCGGCCGATGCGTCGATGCTCAGCGGCGCCGTCGCGCCGTTGTCCAGCCCGGCCTTCACCGCCGACCAGAAACTCGCGTCTTCATAGCCCATCGCCCACACGCTGGTGCCGGCCAGGCCGTACGCGTTCACCAGCGCAGTCTTGGCCTGGATGCTCTGCGCATCGTCGTACCAGAGTGCCGGCTGCTTGGTCGAATTGCTCCACTCGGTGCCATCCGGCTGCTTGCGCACCGTGCCCCAGGTGGCGTACGGCGTCGCCGAAGCCGCATCGCGCTGCAGCACCGCATTGGCATGCGAGGCCAGCACCGACGGGTAGCTCGACCAGTGCACCACCTGTCCGGTGCTGTAGTCGTAGCCGTAGCTCGGCAGGCCGGCCAGCACCTTCGAGGCCGGCACGCGCGACACCGCGTACGACAGGATCGCCTTCTGCCAGTCCAGGCCCGATTCGGGGCCCGGCCACACCTCGCCGTTGAAGCCGCTGCTGGCCCAGCCGGGGCCGACCTCGTCGTAGGTCATCACCTGGAAGTAGTCGACCACCGCACCGATCGCCGCGTAGTCGTAGCCGCCCAGGTAGTCCGGCGCCTTGTCGCTGGTCTTCGGCGGGATGCTGATCACGAGCTTCAGCCCCTGCGCATGCAGGCCRCCGGCCAGCGCGGCGATGAACGCGCTGTGGTTCGCCTTGTCCGACGGCTGCACCGCCTCGAGGTCGATGTCGATGCCCGCAAAACCGTTCGCCGTGGCGAGGCTCACCAGGTTCGTCACCGCCTTCGCGCGGCTGGCCGCGCTGGCGAGCACCGCCTTCGAGATCGCCGGGTCGAAGCCGCCGGCATCGTTGCTGTAGTCCGAGACGGTCGGGTACAGCGGCAGGCCCTTGCCCTTCGCGAAGCTGATGATGCTGCGCGTCGTGTTCGTCAGGCCCTCGGTGCCGACCGTGCCGGCGGCCGTCAGGTTGTAGGCCGAGCCGAGGCCGACGGCGCTCAGCTGCGCGTGATGGGCCTGCAGGTTGGTGTACGACTGGCCGAGCTGGCCATCGGTGTAGGCCAGCACGAACGGCGCGGCATCGGCCTGCGAGGTGGCGACGAGGCAGGCGAAGCTGACGCAGGCAAGCGAGGCCACGAAGCCGGCACGGTAGGGGCGGAGTTTTGAAAGGGCTTTCATAGCCCCATGGTGACCGATCTGCGCGTTGGCAATTGTCAGCAAACCGTAGCGTTGGTAACGCGCCGGTCTCACCGGCGGTTCAGCGCGTCGCGCGGCGCCTCACGCAGTCGATGTACTTGTGCCCGTCCGGCGGCAGGCCGCTGCGCTGCGAGGCCCAGATCATCTCGCCCAGGCACTCCATCATCTCGTGCTGCGCCTCGTGCGCCGAGCCGCGCCTGGCGGCGAGCAGCGCATACGCCTGCTTGATGCCGGTTGGCTGGTCGATGCTGACCTGCTCGCTGATCGACAGGTGCATCGACAGGTGCAGGAAGGGGTTGGTGCGGCCGTCTTCGACCTCGTAGACCTTGGCCAGCGCCGCTGCTTCATCGGCGAGGTCGGCGTGGTACTCCGGATGGCCGGCGATCCAGTCGGCGGCCACGGCCTCCATCGGCGTCAGTGGCAGGCTGTCGCGCTGCTTGCGGTAGGTCTCGCAGAAGAAGCGGCGGACGTCGTGCTGGGTGGGGGCGAACATGGGGGGATTTTCGCCGAGCCGCGGCGGCCGGGTTGGCGTGGGGGTGCTGGGGGCGTGGAACCTGTTGCGGCGGAATGTTCACTCAAGGGATTTGCCGGTCGGATCCCCTATGCGAACTTCACTTCAAACACCGCGAACTGCCCTGACGACACCCGTTGCCTCATCACAAAAGAAGCGCATGTCCTGGCTTGAGATCCTTGGCGAGCACAACGTTGAGACGGTCATTGAGAGGCTGCAGGGGTGCGAGGAACCGCGGGTGATCGACCTGGCAGGAAGGGGGCTGGAGCCGAAGCATGTCGAAAAGCTCCAGCAGGTGCTGGCGCACGCGGGCTGCCCGCCATGTGCCTTGATTCTCCGGGGTGCCATATTGCCGAGGCTGAGTCCGATACTCCTGGGCGCCAAGGCTCATCTCCCGCTGACCAAGCTTGACCTTCACGGAATGTCGATCGAGCAAGGCGGGGGGCTTCGCTGGATGGGTCCCCTTCACATCGAGTTGATTGCCGAGCTTGTGAAGGCGCCGGGCAGCCAACTGAGCGTTCTGGATCTTGGCGAGCAGGCGCTCAGTGGCACGAAGGAGGTCCGCGGGCGGCCAGTGATGCCGTCCGCGACGCTCAGGCAACTTCTGTGGGCCGTCCGCTCGAGCAGCGTCATGACTTCCTTGCGTCTCGATGGTTCCAAGCTGCAGAACACCGACTTGGCTGTCATTTCCGAAGTTCTGTTTGCCGTGGACCTCCATTCAGATGAGCCCTCGAAGCTTGTTCATCTGAACCTCGCTGGGAACACGGCTTTCACCGCCGACGGTGTGGCGTGTTTCCTGGCTGCGACCAAGTGGTACCCCCTGCGGATCGAGAGCCTGAATCTGGGCCAGGTCGAGCTGAACGATGCATGCCATTCCGAGGCTTTGGCGCTGCTGGAGAGGTCGTGCACCTTGTGCGAGTTGTTGCCCTATTCCCTCAAGGATTCGAACTCACACGGTGACGATTCGCTGCTGGCCGCCGTGCTGAAGCAGCTCGATGCGAACAAGGGGCGTCGCAGGGCGCAGCTGGCCGCAATCTGCCTTTCCTCTCCGGTACCTCTTCCGGGGGAACTCTACCCCCTGATCGGCAAGAACATCATTGACCTGGAACGGTCGGGTATCCGCAAGCCCACGAACGATCGAGGCCAAAGGGTAGCGTCGACTGTCGGAGAGGATTCGGCGACGCCCACGGCGTGGGTGGATATACGGAGACATCTGGAGGAGCAGCGAGCTCAACTGCGTTTGCTGAAGGAGCAATTCAAGAAAGAGACCTGAGTCCGCAAGCCGAAGAGGGGGCCACCTGGCATGGGGGGCGACGCAGCCCGCCCCGTTGCGCCGAGAATGCGCATCGATGATCACCGACCCCTGGTTCTACGCCGCTGCCATCCCCGCCGTGCTGTTGATGGGCCTCTCCAAGAGCGGCTTCGGCGCCGGCTTCGGCTCGCTCGCGACGCCGCTGATGGCCTTGTCGATCACGGTGCCGCAGGCCGCGGCCATCATGCTGCCGCTGCTGCTGGTGATGGACGCGGTCGGCGTGAAGGCGCTGTTCCAGCAGCGCGACAAGGCGCTGATCCGGCTGCTGATCCCGGCCGGGCTGCTCGGCACGGTGCTCGGCACGCTGTCGTTCGGGCTGCTGCAGCCGAAGACGGTGGCCGGCATCGTCGGCGGGCTGACGCTGCTGTTCCTCGCGCAGCGCCTGCTGTTCCCTCCGCGCGCCGATGCACCGCCGCCGCCGCGCTGGCTGGGCTTCGGGCTCGGCATCGCGTCGGGCTTCACCAGTTTCGTCGCGCATGCGGGCGCGCCGCCGGTCAGCGCCTACGTGCTGCCGCTGCGCCTGCCGCCGATGATCTTCACCGCGACGATGGCCACGTTCTTCGCGGTCGTGAACCTGTCGAAGTGGA